>CAYVBV010000016.1:14646-26615 GCA_964449745.1 uncultured Polynucleobacter sp.
TCTCAAGCGTGAAGATCTCAATCACACAGGCGCACACAAAATCAATAACGTGATTGGCCAAGCGATGTTGGCCAAGCGCATGGGTAAGAAACGCATCATTGCAGAAACCGGTGCAGGTCAGCACGGAGTGGCCACCGCCACGATTTGTGCCCGCATGGGTTTGGAGTGTGTGGTGTATCAAGGTTCTGTGGATGTGGCGCGTCAAGCGCAAAACGTTTATCGCATGAAGCTCTTAGGAGCGACAGTGGTGCCCGTGGAGTCAGGCACCAAAACGCTCAAAGATGCTTTGAATGAGGCCATGCGTGATTGGGTCACGAATGTAGAAACGACTTTTTACATCATCGGTACAGTCGCAGGTCCTCATCCGTATCCCATGATGGTGCGAGATTTTCAGAGTGTGATTGGTGAAGAGTGCAAAGTACAAATGCCAGAAATGATTGGGCGTCAGCCGGATTATGTGATGGCCTGTGTGGGTGGTGGTTCAAATGCCATGGGCATTTTCTATCCTTACATTGATGTGCCCAATGTGAAATTGGTGGGCGTTGAAGCTGCCGGTCATGGTTTGAATACCAAAGAGCACTCAGCGGCTTTGGTTGCAGGGACACCCGGCGTCTTGCACGGCAATCGCACTTATCTATTGCAAGATGAGAATGGTCAAATTGCAGAAACACATTCCGTTTCTGCGGGCATGGACTACCCAGGTGTGGGACCTGAACATGCGTGGTTAAAAGATTCCAAGCGCGCCGAGTATGTCGCCGTCACTGATGATGAGGCCTTGAAAGCTTTTCATGATTGCTGTCGCATTGAGGGCATTATTCCGGCCTTGGAAAGCAGTCATGCGATTGCTTATGCCTGCAAGTTGGCCGCTACCTTGCCCAAAGACAAAACCATTTTGGTGAACTTATCGGGTCGTGGTGATAAGGACATGCACACCGTGGCTCAAGAATCAGGATTGAAGTTTTAGGAATTTAGATGTCAACAATTGCTCAAGTATTTGCAGAATTAAAAGCGCAAGGTCGCAAAGGTTTAGTGCCTTTCATCACCGCAGGTGATCCTGACCCATCTCAAACATTGGATTTGATGCATGCCTTGGTCAGAGGTGGGGCTGATGTGATTGAATTGGGTGTGCCTTTTTCTGATCCAATGGCTGATGGTCCTGTTATTCAGAGAGCCTCAGAAAGAGCTTTGTCTCACGGCATGACCTTGAAGCATTGCATTGAATTGGTCAAAGAGTTTCGTCAGACGAATACCAAAACACCGATTGTTTTGATGGGTTATGCCAACCCAATCGAACACATGGGTGCAGAGACATTTGTCAAAACTGCTAAAGACGCAGGTGTTGATGGCGTGTTGGTGGTGGACTATCCACCAGAGGAGTGTGAGGATTTTGCCCAGCAATGCAGGTCAGCAGGGATTGATCCCATTTTTTTATTGGCGCCAACATCCTCTCAGGAGCGCATCAATCAGGTCGGTAAAGTGGCAGCGGGTTATATCTATTACGTTTCTCTCAAAGGGGTGACGGGTGCCGCTAACTTAGACACTCAAGCAGTGGCAGGCATCATTCCGCAAATTCGGGCGGTTTCTACGGTGCCCATTGCCGTGGGATTTGGGATTCGAGATGCACAATCGGCGGTGGCCATTGGCAAGACCGCTGATGCGGTGGTGATTGGTAGTCGCATTGTCCAGCTCTTAGAGGAGACTCCGGCAGCGCAAAGAGTACAATCTCTAGAGAAATTCTTAAAAGATATCCGTGAGGCTTTGGATCAAGCAAAATGAGCTGGCTCGATAAACTTCTACCCCCTAGTATTCAGCACACTGACCCCGCGCTTCGTAAGAGCGTGCCAGAAGGTTTGTGGGTGAAATGCCCTTCATGCGAAGCAGTGTTGTATCGCAATGACATTGAATCCAATTTACATGTCTGCCCTAAATGTGATCATCACATGCGCATCAATGCGCGTGAACGTTTGGATAAATTGCTCGATCAAGAAGGTCGTCATGAAATCGGGCAAGAAGTTTTGCCGGTCGATGCCTTAAAGTTCAAGGACACCAAAAAATACCCTGACCGCTTAAAGGACGCGATTGATACCACCGGTGAGACCGATGCAATGGTGGTGATGGCTGGTTCGATTCATACGATTCCAGTGGTGGTGGCTTGTTTCGAATTTGAATTCATGGGCGGATCCATGGGTTCTGTAGTGGGCGAGCGTTTCGTGCGTGGCGCACAAATGGCGCTTGAGCAAAAAGTTCCGTTCATTTGTATCAGTGCCACAGGTGGTGCGCGCATGCAAGAAAGTTTGCTTTCTTTGATGCAGATGGCCAAAACCAATGCGATGTTGGTGAAGTTGGCGCAGGCCAAATTGCCTTACATCAGCGTTTTAACTGATCCAACCATGGGTGGTATTTCTGCCAGCTTTGCTTTCATGGGCGATGTGGTGATGGCAGAGCCGAAGGCTTTGATTGGTTTCGCAGGCCCACGTGTGATTGAACAAACCGTGCGTGAGAAATTGCCTGAAGGTTTCCAAAGATCTGAATTCTTGATGCAAAAGGGTGGCATTGACATGATTGTTGATCGCCGCCAAATGCGTAAAGAAATTGCTGAGTTGTTGGCTTTGCTCTTAAAGCAACCGACAGATTCAGTGGCTTAATTCCAATACTGCTTTGCCCAATACCTTCTCTTCTCTAGATGATTGGCTCAATCACCTAGAGACAGCGCATCCTGTTGGCATTGATATGGGCTTGGAGCGCATCACGCGCGTCAAGAATGCCCTGAATCTCTCTTTCAAATCTTTGGTGTTTACAGTCGGTGGTACCAATGGCAAGGGCTCAACCTGTGCTTTGCTTGAAAGCATTTTATTGGCAGCCTCTTATAAAGTGGCTTGTCACACCTCGCCACATTTTTTGAGATTTAACGAGCGAGCTCGCATCAATGGTCAAGAAGTCAGCGATGCAGATTTATTGATTCATTTTGAAAAAGTGGAGCAAGCGAGATCTGCTTTGCCCGATGCCCCCAGTCTGACTTATTTTGAGTTCACCACCTTGGCAATCATGAGTTTGTTTGCTCATTCAGACCTAGATGCTGTGATTTTGGAAGTGGGCTTGGGTGGACGTTTGGATGCGGTGAACATCATTGATCCAGATTGTGCGATTGTGACCAGCATTGATTTAGACCACATGGAGTATCTGGGAGATACCCGAGAAAAAATCGGTTTTGAAAAGGCCGGCATTTTCCGACTGGATCGACCCGCCATCTGTGCGGACCCTGTGCCCCCTCAATCATTGATTGAGCATGCAAAAACAATCGGGGCAGATCTGTGGCTACTGGGCAGAGACTATAACTTCCAGGGGGATAAGCAGCAGTGGGGTTGGGCTGGCAGAAACAAACGTTTTTCTGGGCTCGGTTACCCAGCCCTGCGCGGTGCCAATCAATTGCTCAATGCCAGCGCTGTGATTGCCGCTTTGATGGCCGTCAGAAATCGTCTCCCCGTGGGTGCGCAAGAGATCAGAAACGGGATGGCTTGGGTCGAATTGCCTGGCCGCTTTCAAGTCTTGCCAGGGCAGCCCACCATCATTTTGGATGTGGCTCACAACCCTCACGCCAGTGCCACTTTGGCGCAAAACTTAGACAACATGGCTTATCACCCTTACACCATTGGCGTATTTGGCGCCATGGCTGACAAGGACATTGATGGGGTTCTCAAACCGATGCTGGGGAAGATTGATTTTTGGTATTTCACTGATTTGCCGACCCCCCGAGCAGCCAAAGCGAGTGATCTGTCAAAGCGTCTGAGGGCTTTGGGGTTTAAAGAGGGTTCTGATGCTGGCATTGCAGAGTTTGCCGATCCTGCAAAAGCCTATGAAGCGGCTCTAAAAAAGGCAGGTGAGGGTGATAGAATAGCGGTATTCGGATCCTTTTACACAGTTGCCGGTGTGTTGGCCTATCGAAATGCAAAAGCTCATTAACCATGACACAACTTTGACCTCACAATTAAGCTGATGCGCCTACCATTTTTCAATCGCTCAAGTAGTAAAAACAACGCACCTGTTGAGGATCATTTAACGGAAGATCCTGAGCGTCAACGTGCCAGACATCGTTTAATTGGCGCAGTTTTTTTAGTCACAGTGGCCGTAGCTGGTTTACCCATCATTTTTGATTCAGAGCCTAAGAATTATCACAATGATGTGGCCATCCAAATCATTCAACCGGGTTCTAAAGACGCTAAGTCTGAAGCCAAGGCAGAAGCTAAGGTAGAAACTAAGGTAGACACTAAGTCAGAAAATAAGCAAGACAGCGCCTCTAATACTTCAAAGCCAAGCGAAGCCAATGTGGCCAAAAAAGAAGAGGCTAAATCAGATAAAGCTCCTCCTGTGGCTAAAACTTTAGACAAGGGTGAAGAAGTTTTATCGATTCTTGAAAATCGCAAGCCATCTTCAGCTCACTCATCCGCTTCAGCGGCCCCAACATCAGGTGGTAAATTCATTGTTCAAATCGGGGCTTTTTCTTCTGAAGATCGGGTTAAGAACTGGCAGAAAAAACTGACTGAGCAAAAAGTGACCAGCTATATTGAAATCAGAAACAATAAAGAGGGCGTCAAGCTGCATTTATTGAGATCAGGACCTTATGCAGATAGAGCCAGTGCTGAAGCTGCTGAGAAGAAAATCAAATACATCGGCTTGAGTCCGAAAATTGTTGAAACAAAACCTGAGTGAACGTAAAGGCTGACCTGCAATGAACCTTCACTTCACTCTTGTTGATATTGCGGTTTTCGCCATTCTGGTTATTTCTGCCTTATTGGGTATTTGGCGTGGTCTGATTAGAGAGGTATTCGCCTTAATTGCTTGGGTCGCCGCTTCTTGGATTGCTTATCACTATGCAACCTGGTTGGCTCAGGAGTGGTTAGGGGGTGTGCCTGGCGGGGAAATGACTCAATTGGCTTTGGGCTTTGTGATCTTGTTCATTGTGACCATGATCATTTGTGCTTTGATTGGGCGGTTTTTGTCCAAGTTGATGCAGCAAGCTGGTTTGAGCCCCATGGATCGTTTTTTAGGATTTGCTTTTGGTTTGTTACGTGGTTTATTGGTGGTGGTCGTGATCAGCAGTTTGTTGACTTTGACTTCTGCTACGCAAACCTCAGAGTGGCGTAAAGCATGGACTTTACCTGCGATCGAGTTATTGACCGGCATGGCTCGTGCTTGGTTACCGGATGAGTGGGCTGCTCAGGTGTCTGAGCAGTTAAAGCAGTAGTTTTAAAAGATAGAGGTTTTTATGTGTGGAATTGTCGGCGCAGTAGGCAATAGTCCAGTCAATCAGTTGCTGTATGACGCTTTGTTGCTATTGCAACATCGTGGTCAAGATGCCGCTGGTATTGCAACCATGAACGGTAGTTCATTTAGCATGCATAAAGCCAATGGCATGGTGCGCGATGTGTTTAGAACGCGCAATATGCGCAGTCTTCCAGGAAATGCGGGTATTGGTCAGGTGCGTTACCCCACCGCTGGTTCAGCAAGCAGTGAAGAAGAAGCACAACCCTTCTATGTGAACGCGCCATTTGGCATTATCTTGGCGCACAACGGTAACTTAACCAATGCACAAGCATTGCGCGATGAAATGTTCTATCGTGACCGTCGTCACATCAATACGAATTCAGATACGGAAGTGTTGTTGAATGTTTTGGCCGATGAGTTGCAACGTGCCACCAACAGCATTGCTTTGGATGCTGCCTCCGCATTTGCTGCTGTGACCAAAGTGCAAGAGCGTCTAAAAGGTTCTTACGCAGTGGTTTCACTGATTGCAGGTTACGGTTTGTTGGCTTTCCGTGACCCGTTTGGAATTCGCCCTCTATGCATTGGACGCTTAGATACTGCCAGTGGTCCTGAATGGATGATTGCTTCAGAGTCAGTGACGCTAGAGGGTCTTGGATTTAAGTTTGTGAGAGACGTGGCACCAGGTGAGGCCATTTTCATCTCGCAAGATGGCCAGTTCCAAAGCAAGCTATGCAATGACAATGCCAAACTCAACCCTTGTATTTTTGAGTACGTTTATTTGGCAAGACCTGACTCTTGCATTGATGGTGTGACGGTTTATGACGTGCGTTTATTGATGGGCAATTATTTGGCTGAAAAGATTGCACGTGAGACTGACGTGTCTCAAATTGATGTGGTGATGCCGATTCCTGATTCCAGTCGTCCTGCTGCCATGCAGGTGGCCAAATTGTTGGGCGTGCCCTATCGTGAAGGTTTCTTCAAGAACCGTTATGTGGGTCGGACTTTCATCATGCCAGGGCAGGCGATGCGTAAAAAATCCGTGCGTCAAAAACTCAACGCCATGCGTCTAGAGTTCAAAGATAAAAACGTCTTGATTGTGGATGATTCAATTGTGCGTGGCACGACCTCCTATGAGATTGTGCAGATGGCGCGAGATGCGGGTGCTAAAAAAGTTATTTTCGCTTCAGCTGCACCTCCCGTGCGCTTCCCCAATGTGTATGGCATTGATATGCCCACGCGCAGTGAGTTGGTGGCCTATGGTCGCACGCATGAAGAAATCACCAAACTCATTGGTGCGGATGAGCTCATTTATCAAGATGTTGAAGATCTTAAAAAAGCCGTCAGAGACATCAATCCTGCGATTGCTAATTTTGATGCTTCCTGTTTTGATGGCCACTACATCACGGGTGACATCACGGAGTCTTATTTGGATGCCTTGGAAGCTGCCAGAAACTCTCCGAAAGCCTTGGCAGATCGTCAACAGGGTGATGCAACTGACTTGGCCCGTTCACAATTGCATTTACATTTGGCCTCGCAAGAGTAGTATTGAGTCATGAGCGATAAAAAACGTACGCCTTTGGATTTAGAACATCTCTCCCCAGAAACCTTGGGAGTGAGAGCAGGTGTGCGTCGCACAGAATTCAATGAGCATGCTGAGGCAATGTTCTTAACCTCTAGCTTCTGTTTTGACAGTGCCGCTGATGCGGCTCATGGTTTTGCCAATGCAGAAAAAGGTTTTATTTATTCTCGTTTCACCAATCCGACGGTAGCCATGTTTCAAGATCGTTTGGCAGCCTTAGAGGGGGGTGAGGCTTGTATTGCTACAGCATCCGGTATGTCAGCCATCATGACGGTGGCGATGGCTCATTTGCAAGCAGGCGATCATGTGGTGTGCTCACGATCTGTGTTTGGTGCCACGATTCAATTGTTCTCAGTCATTTTGGGTAAGTTTGGTATTGAAACCACTTACGTGGATATGTCTGATCTGAGCGCATGGCAATCTGCGGTTAAACCCAATACCAAATTATTTTATTTAGAAACGCCGTCTAATCCGCTGACTGAGGTGGGTGACATTGCGGCCATTTCTAAGATTGCCAAATCTGCCAATGCTCTGTGCGTGGTCGATAACTGTTTCTGCACCTCAGCCCTGCAAAAACCATTGGATTTCGGTGCAGATGTGGTGATTCATTCGGCAACCAAATATTTGGATGGTCAGGGTCGCGTTTTAGGTGGTGCGATTGTGGGTCGTGAAGACTTCATTTTGGGCAAAGTGTTTCCTTATGTGAGAACTGCAGGACCGACGCTCTCAGCCTTCAATGCTTGGGTGATTTTGAAGGGTCTAGAGACCTTGAACCTGCGTCTTGAAAAGCAAAGCCAATCTGCACTTGAATTAGCCACCTGGTTAGAGCAACATCCTGCGGTGGAGCGTGTGTATCACCCAGGTTTGAAGTCTCATCCACAGTACGAGTTGGCGAAGAAGCAACAAAAAATGGGCGGTCCCATTCTGTCTTTTGTTTTGAAAGGCGGAAAAGAGGCTGCCTGGAAAGTCATTGATGGCACGAAGTTGTTATCAATCACTGCCAATTTGGGTGACACCCGTACCACCATCACGCATCCAGCGACAACCACTCATGTGCGAGTCAGTCCTGAGGCAAGAGCTGCTGCAGGCATTACCGATAGCTTGGTCAGAATCGCAGTCGGTCTAGAAAATATTGAAGACATCAAAAAAGACCTGAGCACAGGTCTTCAATAAGCTCTTTTGTTAGAACGCTTCTTTTTCAGCTTCTAAATACGCCAAGCTGGTGTACTTGCCGATGTTGCCCTCAAAGCCTTTGGTTCTTTTGGCGTATTTCATGACGCGTGGATCTTTGAGGACCAAGCTTTTAGCCGTGCTGGGATCAACACCATCTTGTACTGCTTTGACGCAAGTTTCATAGATGCCTGCCATGAACTCTCCGTATTCTTGGAGCAATTCTTTTTTGGGTCGACCATGCCCTGGAATCCATAATTGCTGACCTGCCGCAGCTGTCAGTGCTTTATAGGTTTTGAGGGTGCCCACGTAAGAGCCATCATCCATGTTTGCGATGCGCTCATCCATCGCCACATCGCCCACGTGCGTCACTTTATCTTCAACCACTTCCATGCAAATATCGCCTGGTGTATGAGCTACGCCATAGTGATGAATCTTAATCGTCACATCGCCATACTTGAACACGTCACCATGCTTGACAGGGTGGGTTGGTGGAATGACTTTGGTCCCAGCAGTGCCTTGATTGGTCCAACGCTCCATCAAGTTGCGCCAGGTATTGCCTTCAACGCCTTTAATCTGTTCCAAGCTGTAGGGGTGCGCATAGATGGGCATCTTGCCGTAGGCTTCCACAAAAGCTTGATTGCCCAAAAAATGATCGCCGTGATAGTGTGAGTTAAAGATTGCAATGACAGGTTTGTTGCTGATGGTCTTCATCATTCTTATGGCCATCTCACCAATTTGAACAGAAGCACCAGAATCCAAAACAACAATGCCTTTGGCAGTGACAACAAAGGTGATGTTGGCCATCATGCCTTGGTTTTCTGCAGTTGGAAAACCATCGGGAGAGTAAATCATCCAAACATGCGGGCTGAGTTGTTGAATGGGATGGTCTTTGACGCGTGGGCCTCGAATGAAATCTTCTGCGGCGCTAGCAAACTGGGTCACTTGGGGAAGAGTTAAGAGGCCTGCAGCGCCGAGGGAGAGTTTCAGTATCTGTCTGCGTTGATGGTTGCTCATGGTCCCTCGCTTTTGAAAATCAATGATTCAGATGAAACTTGATCGGCATGATGTGTATTTGTTGAGGGTCTAAGTAAATTTTTTTCTCAACGCCCACCGCAATACCCAATCTTCTTAATTCGCTAGATGATGCCTGCCAAATAATTTGATCTTTACAATTCTTGACTTGCCAGTACACCACTGCAATTTGACCTAATTGTCTGACTCTTGAGACTTGGCAGTCAATTAGATTAATTTTGCAACTGTCTGTTGGAGTCACGTGGTCCAAGACTTCAATGCTGTGACTGGGAATAACCCAAGCGACTTCCGTGGGTTTTTTAATCTTGCCCTTGTCTTTGACTTCTAGTGTCAAACCACTTTGACCCCAACTGAGTTGACCCTTTTCAAAGACGCCTTCGAATAAATTGGGGCTACCCACCAAAGCCGCGACTCGAGCATTGCGAGGCTTGTCCAACAGGTGATGAGGCGTTGAGGTTTGCAGACTCTTGCCATTGTCGATCACTGTGATGCGATCCCCTAAGCGAATCGCTTCATTCAGATCGTGCGTTACCAGCACAATCGGTAAAGACACCGCTTGGCGTAATTCTGAGAGTGCTTCATATAAATTTTGTCGAGTGGGGGCATCGACTGCTGAAAAAGGTTCATCCAATAACAATGCTTGGGGATCTCTCGCCAATGCTCGTGCTAGGGCAACACGTTGCTGTTGCCCTCCTGATATTTGATGAGGAAGGCGATCTGCTAAATCAGCAATGCGCAAACGTTCAAGCCAACGATGAGCTTCTTCGCGACTTTTTTGTTGTCGTGCCAAGAGTGGAATACACACATTTTCTAAAACCGTGAGGTGTGGAAAAAGTGCGTAATTCTGAAAAAGGAATCCCACTGAGCGTTGATGCGTGGGGACAAAAATCTCTCGACTGCTATCAAGCCAAATTTGGTCCTGACATTGAATTGTCCCAGTGACATCTGATAAACCCGCAATGCTCCGTAAGCAGGTTGTTTTGCCGCTGCCTGATGGCCCTACCAATACATGTAGTTCACTTGGAGCACATTCAAAATCGATTTTGATGGGGAAATCTGTGGCGCGTTGTAGTTGAACTTTTAGCATCAAAACACTCGCTTTTTGCCGGTCAGTTGATAGCTCCAAGTAATAGCCACCAAGGAAATCATCAGTAGGACCAAAGACATCCCGCTGGCACTGGCATGATCCATATTTTGTACGCTGTCATAAATGGAGATTGCAATTGTTTTGGTTTCTCCTGGAATCGAACCGCCAATCATTAGGATGACACCGAACTCCCCAAGAGTATGAGCAAAGGTCATGACTGCGGAGCTGATGATGCCTCGCCAAGCCAGTGGAAGTTCAATCAATTGAAAAGATTGCCAAGGTGTGAGTCCGCTGCATTGAGCCGCCTCTTTGATGTCTTGCGGAATGGCTTCAAAAGCCCGCTGAATGGGTTGAATTGCAAACGGTAAATTAAAGATGATGGAAGCAAGGACCAAACCTGTGAAACTGAAAGACAGAGTTTGATTGAATAACTCGACATGAGTGAAGGTGACTAACAAGTAATAACCCAACACGGTAGGAGGCAAGACCAAGGGCAGCGCTAATAATGCTTCAGCAAAAGATTTTCCTTGTTTCATGCGTGCCAATTGATACGCTGCCCAAATACCAAATGGAATTAAAAAAAGCAGAGTGAAGAACGCAAGCTTTAAAGACAAGAGTAATGCTTGCGTATCAATTGTCATGATTAGTCATAAAAAATAAGTGTTTCAAGATTTGGTTAAAACAGTTAGTTAAATTTAATAAATATCACATTTGTTTTCTTGGTAAATACCCTAAAAAAATGAATAAAAACCAATACTTTCATTATTTAGATATTCCAAAATAATCTATAAAGATGAATAATCTCACAACGCAGTTGAAAAAATATTCAACGCAATAAAATTTTTATTCAGAGTAAATCTTGGGGGGTCCTCGTGACAGTCAAAAAGAAATCTACACCGATCGGTAGATTACGTCGTGCTCCAGAAAACTTCGTGACTCAGCAGTTTGCTGATGAAGTGTATGAGCATGGTTTAAGTGAAGAGCGTCGTGGCTTTTTGCGTAAAAGTTTTGTGGCCGCTTTAGGTGCCACTGCTGCAGGCACAGCAATCGCAGCAGATGGTGAAAAAGTCATTTTGGAAAAGCAACCTTGGCAGACCACTTTGGGTCAACCTGTGGCAGCTCGTCCATACGGTATGCCTTCACAATGGGAAGCTGCTTTGCAGCGTCGCGAGTCTCCAGGTTTGACACGCGTGTCAGCAGCCTCTGTGGCTTTTGCTCCCTTACAAGGTTTCTTTGGCATCATCACTCCCAACGGTTTGCACTTTGAGCGTCATCACCAAGGTTGGTATGACATTGATCCTGCACAACATCGTTTGATGATCAATGGTTTGGTGAAGCAACAAAAAGTTTTCACGATGGACGACTTGATGCGTTTGCCAAGTGTGTCTCGTATTCACTTCATTGAATGTGGTGCGAACACTGGTCTTGAGTGGGGTAACGTGGCTGTGCCAAGCGTTCAATATACGCATGGCATGTTGTCTTGCTGCGAGTTCACAGGCGTGCCTCTATCAGTCTTATTAGATATGTGTGGCGCAGACCTGAAAAAAGGTAAATACATCTTGGCTGAAGGTGGTGATGGCTCAGGTATGACCAGAACCATTCCAATGGATGCCGCTTTGAAAGACGTATTGGTGGTTTGGGGTATGAACGGTGAAATGCTTCGCCCTGAAAACGGTTACCCATTGCGCTTGTTGGTGCCGGGTGTTCAGGGTGTGAGCTCTGTGAAGTGGTTGCGTCGTATTGAAGTGGGTGACATGCCTTATGCGACCAAAGACGAAGCAGTTCACTACATCGACTTGATGCCAAGTGGTTTACATCGTCAGTACACAACTATTC
>CAYVBV010000017.1:0-25673 GCA_964449745.1 uncultured Polynucleobacter sp.
GTTTTGGTCCATAAGCTAATGGAACTCTCATAATATTTTTTACTTCACCGTCGGTCCCTTTGCGTAAAATTTTAATATCATTAAAAATTGTACCAAAGGCAGCAATAGTTCTTCTAATTGACGCGTGATAAAAATGATCAGATAACATAATTAACCTCCAATCTCACCAAATGGATTGGATTCTGAAAAATCGATAATTCCATCAGCTTCTACTTCAAATTCTTGATTTCGTGATTGAGCATCATTAAAGGCTTTATTAGCAATTGGATCATCAATATTATAAACATCCGTTACGGTCCATTCAGCACCTGAAATGGTGCCATTAACACTGGTTGTAGTAAATGCATGATATTCACCATCTGTAGTTGCCCAACCAGTAACAAATAGCTTTTTAGTCGAATCGTCGACTGTTTCATAGGAAACAACTCTTCCAGTTACATATTCACCAGTCACTCCAATTTCTTGCTGAATAGATTCACCAATAGCAAATTCAGTTCCATTTGAGTTATTAATGACTAGTACTAATTGTTGAGATATATCCTGCATTCCATTATCAATATCTGAAATGCCCGTTGCAATCTTTTCACCAGAGTATTCAAATAGTTCACACTGCAATGTATAAGTTGGAAGATTCGATAATTGATAAAATGGAGATTCGTGTTCAACAAATCTAATTTCAAATAAAGATTTAGAAAGAGGTAAATATATTAAATCGCCTTCATTAGGCCTAATTGAATTTACTGAATTATTATCTAATCCAATATATTGATTCCATCTCTTTTTAGAAACAATAAAGTTTGCTTGATCTCTAATTTCTACTCCAAACTTAGATAATAGATTACCGTCTCCTTCAAATCCGTCTATATTAGCAATATACATTTCAATCATATAGGCATCTTCAAACACAGATTCAATATCTTCATTTAGGATCGTATCTTCAGACACTATTTTGCGTGGCAAGTAATATACATCTTGCCCATACATTTTTAAAGATTCTATAACAATATCTTCATAAAGATTTTGTTCAGATCTTACCTTTTGACTAAAGTATACGTTGGTAGCCATTAAATTATCCTATATAAAAATCAACTGGCATTTCATAATTTAGTTGCATTTGCTCTCTAATTAATCTAATTTCTTCAGTGGCATCTTCAAATATTTGACGACCATTAAGAGTCACTCCTCCTGGAAGTTGCATACCCTCAAATTTAATAAGATTTGCTCCCCATTGCTGTTTAATTAAAGCCGTAACATATTGCTTTAAAAACATATCATTATATACTTCAGGATAAGTAGATGGATCTACAATTCTCATTGCTTCAACAATAACATAGTCGCCTTCATTAATATCTGATTCCCAATCTATATCCAAATGTAATTGATTCATATGGCGATTCCATCTAATATGTTCGCCACTACCATTTAATTTTAGATCTAATAGTGATACATATTGTTGAACCATTTCATAATACATCAAGTCACCAATATATGATAAATCGTAAATATCATTCAAATGTAATTGGTATTTTACAGAAAACATATTAATACTTGATTGAGAACCTCCAATAGGAAAAACTCTCTTTACGTTTAAAATGCTTTCATTTATACTAATATATTTATTAGTGATATCTGCTGCAGTAATTTGATGCTTGAGATAAACTCTCATTGTAGCATCTGAATGATATTCTTGGTAAAATTGAAGCGCGTCATCGACACGATCTTCAAGTTGATCGTCATCAACGTTAATCTCGATAACTGGTGCACCTAATCTTCTAAGCGCATAATCAATTAGTTCTTGTCTTGTAGTTGGGTTTGCCATAAAATTATCCTAACGCTATTGAAAGTGCAATTGCATCATCAGTTGTAGCTGTATTACTTGGAAGAGTATAGCTAACAACACCAGTTGTTGAATTATAATCCAAATCACCACTTACTGAAATAGCATTTCTTGCAGTTGGTGTAATTGAAGAATAAAAGCTACCATCATCATTTAATGCCGCAGCTAATTCATTTAATGTATCTAATGCTGCTGGAGCTCCATCAATAATATTATTGAGAGCGGTGTCGACATACGACTGAGTAGCATAAGAATTATTTGTTAAGTAAGAAGCAACTCTTGTATCAGTATAATATAAATTAGATCCTTCTGACAGATTAGTTGTAGATTTAGAAGCTAATCTAGTATCAAATGCGGAATTAACTCGATCCGCTGTATAATATAAATTAGATCCTTCTGCTAGATTAGTTGTTGTTTTAGAAGCTAATCTAGTATCAAAATCGTTATATGATCTAGTCTGAGTATAATAAAGGTTAGTGGATCCTTCAGTTATTTCATCTGTATTATCTTTAGTAGCTACAGCTGCTTCAATTGCAGAATTATAAGCCGATGTAATTGCAGTTTCTCTAGTATCTGTATAACTATTAGAAGAAGCTATAGCATCAGCTTCTGCTTGATCCACATATGTTGTATTAGCAATATTATCTGTTGCTAATACACTGCGTACTCTTGTATCGGTGTAGTAAAGATTAGTTGATCCTTCAGATAATACATCTGTTGTGTGATTTGATAATGAAGCAATTGTAGTTGGTGTTGTATAAGATATTACACCAGTTGCTGAATTATAAGATAAATTACCATTTACAGAAATAGACGATCTTGCTCTAGCTTCTGTAAAATAAAGACTTGAACTTCCTTCAGATAAATTATCACTATTTTTAACTGATAAATTAGAATCAAAATACGTTGCAAAATCAGCAATAGCCAATTTAGTAGCAATTGAAGAATTAATTGTACTAGCAAAATTAGCATCATCATTTAATGCTGCGGCTAGTTCATTTAATGTATCTAGTGTTCCAGGTGCTGAATCAATTAAAGAGTTTACTGCTGAATCAACATATGCTTCTGTAGCAAAATTTAAATCACCAAACTCAAAGCCAGTTTGAGCAGAATTAACTTTAAGCACTTGCCCAGATGAGCCTAATGTGGTAACACCGGTACCACCATGATTTACACCAACGGCTTCTCCTTCTTGAAATTCTGCAAGACCAGTAGCATTGCCCGTCGCATCAAATACTGTTCTAATCGGAGTTTTTATCGTAGCCATTGTGCTTCCCTAGAATGAAAATAATGCAATACCAGAAGAAATTTTCTCTCCAGTACTAAGAGTAAAATTTTTAAAAACTCTGGCATCATTAATATTTTGCTTAAATGTAAATGTTGTTTCTCTAGATCCAAGTCCACGAGCTTCTGTAAAAAATGGCACACTAATTGAAGCCGCTAAATCGTTTAATCCTAATGATTGTGCATTACCATTTTCATCGACAATTGTTGCTGTAACAGTAGCAATCTCTTGTTGAAAGTCGCCAGAAGCAACTTTGGATCCAGCTGGAAGAATAGCACCATTAGCCGAAATTGTAATATTACCAGAACCATCAGAAGAAATTGTAGCTCCACCAATATCAATAGTATTTCCCGCAAGAAATAACTCATAGAAACGATTTGTTGGAGAACCTAAATTAATAACTTCGCTTCTTTTTGGAATAATATCAACGTCGAGCTCGCCGTTCAAGTAGTCTTCAACTGGAGTAATTTGCCTAATAGTTTCGGTAATACCGTCGTCTTGTTTAAAAAATAGTTTACCATCATTACTATTAATAGCTAATTCACCAAGCTCTAAATCTGAAGTTAATGGAATTGCTTCAGCAACAGAACTTCTTTTTAACTTAATTGGTATACTCATCAGTAAGATCCTCCATCAATCTCTTTAATGGAAACAGATCCACCTGAAACAGTAAAATCAGCCGAACTAAATTGTGCTATACCTTTTGTAGAATATGTCGCAATATCAGAATTGAATGCAACCTCATTTGTGCTTGGTAAAACTGTAGTAGATATACCAACGCCACCAGTAAATTTAAGTGAATCACTGTATAGAGCAATAATATCAGTACCGCTATCTGCTGAAATACTTAAATTTGTATTAATAGTATTCGTTGATACTGAAGTTATTCTTCCTTTTGCATCAACAGTAAATGATGGAATAGCTGTAGCTGATCCATATGTTCCTGAAGTAACACCAGAATTTGCTAGTGTAGTAGTAATAAGAACATTAGAAGATCCATCAAAACTTGTTGAACCAGAAGTATCACCAGAAACAGTAATTGTTCGCGCTGTTTGAAGAATTGACGCGCTATCTGCATTTCCAGTTAATGAACCTACAAATGCATTTGCTTGAATATTATTTGTTGTATACCAACGATCTAATGTTTCATTCCAAACAAAAGAAACATTAGCAGATGTTCCTCTTTCAACTTCAATACCAGCATTTTGAGAAGGACTTCCAGTTTCATCAGCATTTAATAAAATAATAGCATCACCAATATTAACTTCATTTGAATTAACAGTGGTTGTAGTTCCATTTACTGTTAAGTTACCTTGAACAATCACATTACCAGAAGCATAAACCGCTTGAGCAGTAATATCATCAGTAGATAATTGTCCATTAACTGTAACGTTATTAAATGCTACGTTAGCTGTTTGAGAAACGTCTTGTCCAATAGAAAATACTGGTGATGTTCCTTCTCCAGCTGTTCCATTTGTAATTGTAACACCGGTTCCAGCAGAAACTGATTGAACATAATTTCCAGTAGTATGAGTACCAAGCTCTACAGAATTATTACTTAGTGTTGTAGCAATTGAAATATTACTTAAATTTGTTACTGTTGCCGAACCAGTTACTACACCAGTTAAAGCAACATCAAAGTTATTAACTTGAAAATCGATAGCATCACCAACATCATCATATGTTACTGTAACGCCGTTTTGTACACCACCAGAAATCATTGCTCCAGTGAGATCTTGAATATTTTCTTGAGATACTAAATTATCTACATATGCTTTTGTTACTGCATCTGATGGACTTATAGGTGTTGCTAGAGAAACAATTCTTTTACTTGAGACCGAAATATTTCCATCACCAGAAGGTGCTAATATTAATTCACCGTTAGTGTTTGTAGCAGAAATAGTATTACCATTAATAGTAATATTATCAACGTTTAATTGATTAATTTTATTATCGTCATTAGTAACAATTGCAGATCCTGGAGTGAGAGATCCTTTTTCGTGATCTAACATGTCTGTAAAATATTGACCACCAATAACAACATGTGTAGCAGCGTCTCCACCAGTCTCTACTCCGAGACCAATATAAAGTCTACCTCCTCCAAGTCTAGTATTATAATTAGCTCCTGAATAAGCTAATTCTCCATCTCCAAGTGTTGACGGATTACCAGCTGTCGTTGATCTTTTAATTCTAATAATTGATGACATTAATAGTGTCCGCCTTCTATGATTGTACCATCTTCCATAGTACCTTTGGCAACAAATTTACCAATAGATTCATCATAAATTAAAACTGCGCCTTGTTCTAAATTAGTAACATCAACATCAGAAAGTTCTGATAATCTTCCAGGAGTTCCAATACCAATTTTATTCACTTCAATAGATCTACCAGAAGATGTTTTTCCAACAATACTACTTCTAGAAGAAGAGCTAATTCTTGCTGATAAAGTTTGTGAATTTGAAGAAATAGATGACATTAAGCGGTCCTAGTTACCCTTGGTGTTACTTCTAATTGCCCCTCAACGACTCTAGTTACAACATTACCAGACTCAATTTCTACATCATACACGTATCTACCAGCGCGTAAATTAGAAGTCTGATTCGATGTAAGCGTTATTGTTAGCTCTCCATTAGCTGGAGTATTTGCAGTGATGACAAAATCGACAGCTGTTGAAGAACTATAGCTTTTTCTGATTTGACCTCTATAGGTATAATTAGTTAAATCAACTAACTGGTCTTCAGAATCTGTAACTGTAACTACAGATGAAAAATCCGATCCTTGGTCAACTGTAAGGTTAGCATAAATTGCCATTTGCAAAATCTCCAGAAGGTTTATACTATTTATAATTTTTTATGTTTACACAAACACCATTTTATGGTATAATATAAATAATTGTATGAATTCAATACTATTTATAGGTTAAAAATGATCAACGTGATTGGCGACATTATTATTGACGAATACTGGTATGGAAGAACCACACGACTTTCTCCAGAAGCTCCAGTTCCAATTGTAGAACTTGGATCTAAAAGTGTGTGTTTAGGCGGTGCTGCAAACGTTTATGCCAATTTGAAATCTCTAACTGAAAACGTAAATCTGTTAGGATTAGTGCATGATGACTATAAACAATATTTTAAAGACACTGCACATCTTATTTCAACTCCAAAAATGCCGGTAAAGATCCGCATACTTTCTGATTCTCATTATGTTACTCGAGTTGATGATGAAGAGTATATGGACAATAATCTATTAATAGACTATCTTTTACAATATGCAAAATCATTAAATGATAATGACATATTCTTTATTTCAGATTATGCAAAAGGAACAATTGCATCTCCAAATGCTATCATAAATTATTTAAAAATTTGTAAACAGAGAGTTATTGTAGATCCAAAACTTTCTTTAGATAATTACAAGAGATCATGGATATTAAAACCAAATAAAAAAGAGTTTGAATCTTTTGCGGGAAAGTCATCAAACCTAAAAGGAATAAAAGACAAAGCAATTGAAGTAAGAAAAGAATTAGATGTAGAACATTTAATTATTACTTTGTCAGAAGATGGTGTACTCTGGATTTCTGAAAATAATTGCGAACACATTCCAACAAAAGCTAAAAGCGTTTATGATGTGACTGGTGCGGGTGATACGTTCGGCGCAGTATTAGCATATGCTTTAGATAAAAACATGGCTATGCTAGACGCTTTAAAATTAGCAAATAAAGCTGCTGCAGTTGCTGTGTCTAAAAATGGAACGTATGTTATTCAAGAGAAAGATATACTATGAAAATAGTTTTTACAAATGGCTGTTTTGATATACTACATAGAGGACATATCGAATATCTTAAAGAATCAAAAGCTTTAGGTGAATACTTAATTGTAGGTATCAATTCTGATAAATCTGTAAAAAAACTAAAGGGAAAAACACGGCCAATAAACAATCAAGAAGATCGTAAGTTTATACTTGAATCTTTACGCTGCGTAGATAAAGTTATTATTTTTGATGAAGATACACCATACGAACTTATAAAAAAAATTAAGCCAGATGTTTTAACAAAAGGCGGAGACTATTCTGATCCAACATCCATAGTTGGATATGATATAGCTAAAACGACATATATATTATCATACAAAAATGGTTATTCAACCACAAATATTATTGAGAGGATACATAATGAGACTTGAAGGTTTTGTAGAAAAGGGCTGGGGACATGAACTTATCTGGGCAACTAATGATAAGTACTGCGGTAAGTTTCTAAAATTTAATAAAGATGCAAAATTTTCTATGCATTTTCATCGTGAAAAAGATGAAACTTGGTATGTCTTAGATGGAAAATTTCTTGTAGAATGGATTAATACAAAAGATGCAAGTATTCATACCGAAGAACTTAATGAAGGTGATACTTGGAGAAATGAACCATTACTTCCTCATCGAGTTATTTGTCTAGAAGCCGGAACTATTATTGAAGTATCTACTGCTGATTCAGTAGAAGATAACTATCGTGTTTTTAAAGGTGACTCACAAAAATGAGCAGATTTAGTTACGATTCAGTACAACCAAATAAGGTATCTTCTAATCAAATAAATTCTTATAGTACTAATCAATATAAGCCAAAAACGGGATTTTCACAAGGTCCTTCTGAAGAGCAAATGCGTTTGCAAGAAATGCAAGCTTCTTGGCCGCAAGTATTTCCAAAAGCTATTATTGGATTAGATCGCGATGGAGTAATTAACTTTGACCGTGGTCACTATTTAACAAAAATAGAAGAATGGGAACCAATTCCAGGTTCTTTAGAAGCTATTCGAATGATACGTCTAAAAGGATATAAAGTTGTAATTCTTACAAATCAAGGCGGTATTGTAAAGGGACTACAAACTCATGAACAAGTAGAAGCTATTCATGCGCATATGATGGATGTTTTTGGTAAAGCTGGAATATTTTCTATTGATGGAATGTTTTATTCAGAATCATCTATGAAAGAAGACTACTATGCTAAACCAAACTTAGGTATGTTTCATCGAGCTGAAAAAGAAATATTTAAAGGCCAAAGATTTAAGCAAGGTGGCTTTTATGTTGGTGATAAAATGTCAGATCTAAAAGCAGCGTATAAAATTGGAGCAACACCAGTCCTCGTACGCACAGGTCATGGACAAGAAACAGAAGAATCTTTAAAAAAGTTTTCAGCCGAAAAAATTCGTAAGAAAGCAAAAGTTTTCGATTCACTATTAGATTTTGCGCAGGCTTTGAAATGATTATTGTAACAGGTGGATTCGGATTTATTGGATCTAATATTATTCGTAATTTAAATAAAAGAGGCCAACGAAATATATTTGTTGTTGACGATCTTACTGATGGTCACAAATTTAAAAATTTAGCCGATTGCGAATTTAATGACTACTTTGATATTGATACATTTTTTGATGATTTTCCAGTTCACCTGTGGGAAAAAATAACGCAAATATATCATGAAGGAGCCATTTCTTCTACAACTGAATGGAATGGTAAACTTATAATGGAAAGAAATTATAAGTTTTCTGATAAATTACTTAATAAAGCAATGGAACATAAAATTCCATTTTCTTATGCCTCGTCAGCTTCTGTTTATGGTTCAACTACTCATTTTACAGAGGATGGACCATTACAACCTTTAAATATGTACGCATATTCAAAATGTCTTTTTGATAAAAAAATTCAAAGGTTGATGGAATTAGACTGGTATCAAAATTCGCCATATATCATACAGGGTTACCGTTATTTTAATGTTTATGGAGAAGGTGAAGAACACAAAGGAGACCAAGCTTCTCCAGTACATAAATTTGCAAAACAAGCAAAAGAAACAGGAATTATTAAAGTATTCCAGGGTTCAGAAAACTTTAAAAGAGATTTTGTAAATGCTGAGGACATTGCTATTCTTAAAATTGAAATGATAAACAGAAATATTTCTGGGATATTTAATTGCGGAACTGGAAGAGCAATTTCATTTATGGATGTAGCTCAATTAGTAGCAAGAAAATATAACGCAAAAATTGAAGTAGTACCATTTCCCGAAAATCTTAAAGGATACTATCAAGAATACACTCAGGCAAATACTAATAAACTACAAACAATAGGATGCCCAGTTGAATTCAGATCAGTTATGGAATACTTAAGATAAAAAAAGGGACCCAAAAGGGTCCCTAAAGTTTTTTTGATTTACGTTTTAATAGTTATTATGCAGCTTCCTCAATAGATTCCTCTACATCGGCATCATCTTCCTTTACGGAAAGATTAGTTTCGCACTTAACTAATTTACCAATTTCTGGCAAATATAGGTATTCAAGTGCAGAATTTCTTAATGTATGAATTGCATCTTCAATTGTTTCAACAAGTGGTTCACCAGCTAAATTAAAACTAGTATTAAACAAAATTGGCACATTAGTAATTTTATAAAACTCATTAATCAAATTATAATAATTTTCATTTTGTTCTTTAGTTACCGTTTGGATTCTACATGTATTGTCAACATGTGTAATAGAAGGAATAAGATCTTTTTTAGAATCAAGTGTATTTACAGCATACATCATAAATGGAGATTCTTCCAAACCTGCCATATTAAACCATTCATCTGCATATTCTGCTAGCATAGATCCAGCAAAAGGTCTAAACCATTCTCTGCCTTTTACTTTATTTACAGTATCTTTTCCATCAGGATCTCGTGGATCATAAAGAATAGATCTATTACCAAGAGCTCTTGGGCCAGCTTCAGATCTGCCTTGATATAGAGTTACAATATTACGATCAGCAATTAATTTAGCCACTTCTTCTGATGTAACAGAAGAAATTTCAATATCATCGTATTTTTCTAAGTTGTATGTGGAAATATCGTACTTTGGTCCAAGATATAAAGTAGTAAGTGGCTCATTTTCTACTTCAATCTCATTCATTTTTCCGTAAATAAACCAAGCAAATTTTGCTAATCCAATTGCAGTTCCGCCGTCGTGAGATACTGGATCTACATAAAAATTAATATCAATAGAATCGCTATTAAACGCTCTTAGATACTCATAATTTGCTACGCAATTTAGACCATATCCACCAGCTAAAACTACATTTCTAATTCCAGTAGACTTAACAGCCTGTTTAATTAAGTTGCTAATAATATTTTCACTAACTTTTTGAACTTGGAAAGCTACATCAGCTGCAACCTGCGGCATTTTTTCACCATCTTTATGCCAATCAAAAGGATTTTCTTCATTCCAATTTTCTTTAAGATAAGGATAGCGATTAGTATCTAAAAAAGCACCCGCTGGATATTTGGGAGATACAGCATTTTTGTTTCCTCTATTCATTTCATAAAGTTGAGGAACTTTATCGTTGAATTTACCATAAGAAGCTAATCCCATTGTTTTTCCAGCTTCAATAAATCCAAATCCAAGATAGTGTGTTACTGCTTCATATACTTTTACTAAACCTGCGGTATCATCAAACGTAAAAGGTCCATTTGATACTCTTGGTTTATCATTATTTCCAAACTGTTTCCAAATTGCTTGAATTCCATCTTTTTTATTTGCAATAAAAATTGATTCAGTTTCCCAGCCTTCTCCATATGGAGAGTTTGTGTCTTCTTGATCTAATTTAATTCTATGATATGATCCTGCTCCATCAACAACAAGGCAAATTGCTTCGTCAAAGCCTGAATTAAAGAACGCGGCGGCAGCATGACTAAGATGATGTTCATTACCTAAATTAGTAATTCTAACTTTTGGATTGTATTTACGAACTAAAGCTGCCCAAGAATTTTCTCCAGTCCAAGGAATTTTGTGCTCTTTATAATCTGGAGTTTCTCCAGTACCACCGATAATAAATTCATCTACGTGATATTTTTCTAAAACCTGAATCATAGAACGATATGGATTACCGTCATACTTTGCTCTAGAAATACGTTCTTCTTCTACATATCTTTCTAATTTTCCATCAATTAGAAACGCCATCGATCCATTATGACCTGGATTAATAGCCATAATATTATACGTCTTATCACTCATTTTATTTTACCTTTGCAGAAATATCTTTTACAATTTTATTATACATATCGTCAATTTGCTTGTCTGTAAAGTCGCCACAGCGATCATTTAGTCTATCAGCAAGATGAGAATCAAACCCACCAATTCGAATTGGCGAATAAACTTTGGGAACGTTTTCATTTTCAACTATTTGAAAATAGTCTGGATATGTAGTATTTACAGCATATGTAGAACCCATAATAACGGTGCCTGGAGTACCAAAGCAGCGCGCCATATGTTGACCCAAAGAATCGCATCCAACAAAATAATCAGCTGCTTCAATAAGAGCTGCCCAACCTCTAAGATCTAATTCTAACTTAAATGAAAAATCATCTTGTGGTAAATGAAATTGACGCTCTCCAAAGAAAATCATATTATAATCTTTAGCTAGTCTTTTTCCTAGCTTAAGATATACTTGAGGCTCAATAGAACGTGTTGAATCATCAATCACATCTTGACGATCTAAACGCGCAGACCGTCCAAATGGTTGAATAATAATTGTTGCTTTTTTATTTCCCTGCTGTTGCTTACAGTCAGCAATAATATTAGCTGCAGTTTTTTCTTCAGCTTTGTTAAGAACCATATGAGGAATACTAAGATCTGAGTGATCAGTAGTTTCATTGATGATTTCATCAAAAGCTTCTGCTAGGGAAAGTTGTTGGTTGTAATACCCCCAAACGCGATATGGTTCGGGCGAAATTACTTGACGATGCTTAATTTGATTTTCAAATAGACCTTTTTGATCCATTGAAAATACTCGTGATTGAAATTCTGGCATTCCCCACAATAGAGAATCCCATCCTCCAATTACAATAATCCAATCTTCGTCGGGATGTTTTTTATGATACTTGATTAGTGCGGGAATAGCTGCAATTACTCTGCCGGCACCACCATCGATCATAAAAGCTTTGCTTTTTGTAGTCATATAATAACTCCATAGTTTAACGTAAATCAATCAACTCAATGTTGATACTATTATATATTATAACACTCTGGAGGGAATTTGTAAACCCCCTCCAGAGTTATTTTTTTTAGCTATTCCAATAAACAACTACCATACCATTACCAGCAGTACCTCTCCAGCCAGCACCGCCACCATAACCACCTTGGCCACAGCATCCGCCGCCTCCAGCAAGAACACCACCAATACCTGCTAAAGTAGCATCAGCTCTTTGTCCTACTGGTCCACCACCACCGGGTCCACCATCTTGAGCATGAATATAACTAAATGTTGGAGAAGTAAAGCAACCATTACCGCCTGAGCCTAGAATTTGGTTAGTGTCCCACCAATCGCAACCACTAGCTCTATCACCAACGTAACTTGTACTTGGATCAGCTCTTTGCGATACTTTGGCTGAAATACCAGGATATGAATAATAGAATGGCTCATATTCTGGTTCGCACCCTCTGCCACCGCGGCCAGGAATTACTGATTGAATAGCACTAGAATCAATTACGTTTAAATCTTTAGCTACGTTATTAACTCCAACAACAGTTCCTCCTCCAGATCCATAACTAACGTGGTTTGCAGATGCACCTGCTTGAACAGGAGCAACACATGTACAAAATACAACGCAACCATAGGTATAATTGCAATTTTGTGTGAAGTAGCAGCACCAGCCTCCAACTCCACCACAAATGGCAATTGATGGTTCAGAAGTATATCCGCTTCCTCCACAAACAACCTCAACGCCAACAATGCGCCCCATCGCATATTGACATCCTGAAATGTTGCAATTGCAGCAATAAAATTCCATAATTGGCTTTAATTCTGCGCCTTGGCCACCACCACCAGTAACTTTAAGATATGGACATTGTGTAAAACAGCATCCTTTGCAAATAATATCAACGCATTTGATGTATCCACCGCTTGATGACGCTTGTGTTGCAGCTATGCTAGATTGCCAATTTCCAGGAGTTGCTGTTCCAGCACCTCCTTGAGCATCTGTATCGATATTAACACAGCATCCATTCCTATATGTAAAATTGGATTTATTAAACTCAATATAAGAGACATCAGCACAAAATGAACAACACTGGCACCCGTTTGGATGATCAACGTTCATAGTTCTACTATATTGAATATTTGCAATTGATACCCAATTCCAATAAAAATCATCATCATCAATACTAATTTGGTCAATAGATTTCCAAACACAGCAGCAGCAATCTTTAGTATGATTGGCGCCATAATATAATCTAGATAAAGCTTCAGGTCCGTGTAGACCACTATTAGAACCAAAAAACTCTTGATTTAATACTCTAGTGCAATATGGATGACATGTAAATACTGCAGCGTTACTATCCTCATTAGAGTTTTGCATAACATCGCAGGTAAGTTGATACAAATTAATAATTGGATTTGAATTTAATTGTCTTGTACCAGTTCTATAATCGTATCCAACGCACACGGGCCAATAATCGTGCCAACAGTTAAACGTCTGCGCTTGATAGGAGTTTATGCAGTTTTGCGCGGTGAGTGTTCTACAGCAATTCCAGCTATTAATACTCACACAGGTACGCGTACAACCGAATCTGTCCATATTATTTAAACAATTTCCAGAACACATAAACAAGTTTAATATGTTAGGAACAATTTGCATACTCCAGTTATTGTTACAATAACCAGGTTTGTACATAAGATCATAATAATGATTGCACACTTCACTTAAAGACATTGGCACACAGCACGAGTTTTGACATGTATTAAATACACATCCAAGAAAGTACGACTGGCCATTACGGTTGACTACATCGCATCCTTGGCATCCATTACCATAGCAGGTGTCATTCCAGTACTTATTACCAAATAGTGAAAGGTAATAAGCTCCTCTCATTGTCAAATCTGGTCTGCCTAAGGATGAAAACCCTGAAGAATAAGGATCAACATATTCCCAAGGCATATATGCGTCATTATCTAAAGCAAAATCATTATCGCATAGCTGTGGGTATGCCCATTGTGTTACTCCATTACAGCACTCTGGATTAGAGAACCCACAACGGCAGCCTAACTGATAGTTTTGATCGCCACTATATGTACTACACCAGAATCGCCACGCGTCATGACATGGGTTAGCTGGATATGCGCAGCCGTAGGCCCCGTATTGAAAATAGAAACAGTAGCAACCGTTAACAAATGGGAATGTCGTGTCACCAATCATACAATCTTGTGTCTGGTAACAGCATTGTCCAAATACGCAATAAATTGATTTAGAATCTAAACAAACTAAATCTGGTTCTACGTCATAAACTGGACAGACACATTTTGTATAATCACCATCCGAATCACTTGCAACACCATTTCCATAATAGTTACCAGCTGACGATCCACCAAACTTTACTGGATTTTCACTTGGACTAGTATCGGAATTTATTTTGATATATGTAATTGGTCTTTGGCTAAAGCATCCACAGCCTGAATATCCCCAAGTAGAATTATAATTTGAGCCTTCAGTTTTTGAAATTGAAATACAGGCACAACCGCGGCAATCGCCACAATTCATTGGACAGCAGCTATTACACGTACTTGCGTAGATATTGAAGCAACCTTTATTACTTGGAGAAGTATCACTCATAGTGCCAAAGCCTCTTTGAGAAATACACATCGACTGGATACTACATGATACCGCATTCGCACACTGATATGCACAGAGCTGCCACATGCACGCCCACTGGCATCTGTCAGCGCCTTTTAGATGAGGAGAATACCATTGGAATTCATATCCTGGTAGTGTGGCTGTTGCGGCAGGGCAAAATGGTGCACAAGAGATTTGCTCAGGATAACCGTAACTATTACCTTGCAATAAAACTTCTGAATTTTGGCACAACTGCTGACACACTGTGCAAACTTGACTCCGATTTACACACCAGCAAAAAAGTCCATTATCGCATACACGAGGATTATCAATGTCCATTCCCATATTATGGACTGCACTTGACCAACAAGTAGCTTTAAAACCACCAACTCTATTAATATCTCCACCAAAACCGCATCCAGGTGAAACTACTGTTTCAAAATCATTAGTAATTCTAAATCCTGTTGAGCTTGAATAGCACTGACATACTAGACACTGGCATAGTCCATTACCGTTATTACATAAACAAGTAACGCATCCAGCGTTTAAAACATAATCTTTCAATTGACAACATGTTGCTAGCCGGCCAGCTCTTTCTATAACGGTTGGTATTTCAGCTTTACATACAATAGGACCTGTAGCACAAATTTGTCCATTAACGCAAGAAAAATTGTTATTTCCAACTGCTCCAACTACAATATCAAATGTAGATCCAGGCGTTGTAGTAATTGCCTTTTCAGTGTATCCACCACCTGCGCCTGTAGTAGCAACTGCGTAGTATTCCAACAGTGTACCCTGGCCGCATTGATACATATAGCAAAAACATCCTTGCACAGATCCATCACAATAGTAGCATGCGCAGCTATATCTTCTAAATCCACACACGTATTTTTGTTCGTATAATGCTTTATCAAAGCTTAGCCAACACTGGTTTGGATAGTTTGAATACGTGCAACCACCCCACCCGCAACAACATCTACTAGTACATCTGGCGGCAAATCCGTTATAGGTGCCGCATGGAATAACTATATCTACGCATCTTAAAAGTGTACATGGTGCTGATCCTGGACCAACAGCAACTGCTAAAATTTCGCAAACATCATTTGGAACAGTAAATGTGTATGAACCTGGAGTAGTGTAAATACATCGGTTATTATATCTTCTATCGATTGATCCAATTTCAACGATTGGATTAATCGTTAAACCTGGAGAACTTACATATCTTGCCATTTGTTATATTCTCCTTATTCAGCGTTTTCAGGAGGTGGATTTTCTACAAATGTACCATTTTGAATAGTAAAGTTCATCATATAATACTGGTGATATCCACCTTCTGGATTTTCTGGAAACTCAAATTCTCCAATAATATTTGGAATTTGAGTTTCATCTTGTACTAACTTTCTCATAACAACAGATTCAACAAAATTGTTATCAATAGTTTTTACAAGAGCAATTTTGTTTTCTATTCCTCTAAAAGCGTCAACTTGAGTTAAGTCTTCTCCATAAAAGATTGGAGAAACTTTTACAACAAAATCTTGAACATCTCTATTTGCAAAATCTACAACACTATCAGAAGTTGCAACTAAATAACCAAATTTGCTGTGATCGAATTCAATTAAACTACGTACTTCTCCTTGATCACTAAACACTGGAACAGTCATTTCAGCCCATTTACCAGTTTCTTCATTTTGCATTTTTACAGTGTGTGTTAACACTTTTGTTTGCGTTGCTAAAAACTTATCGATAAAAGCATCATCGCTGGCTGCAATAATGTTACCAGTTTCTAGTTCATACATAAATAAAATATCCATGTTATCTCCTATTAAACTTCTGTTTCATAACCGTAGACATTTACTACAAGTGATGATGTTAATGAATAAATAAAAATGCTTTGACCAGCACTTAAAACGATTCCGCTTCTTTCAACTACATTTCTTGGTTCTATAACCATTTGATATTCTATATAATCTGCAATATCAGGTACCGTATCTCCAGAATCCAGAATTGCTAGATTAAATTGACCAGGTGCTGCTGAAGCATTTAATATATTAATTGAAACAGTAGAATATGTAAGAGCTGGAACAGTATATACAGTAGTATTTGTTTCAGCTGCAGGAGTAGATTTAGCTATTCTTCCAGTAGACATTTTATATTTTCCTCTTATGCGCTAATAAAATAAGCAAAATCAGCTGAACCTCCAGCCCCACCGCCGCCTGCTTCCCATTTAGCTTTAGTTTCATTATATACTTCCATTCTAGAACTTGTAGTATTAAAACGAATTAAACCATTTGTCAATACTAATGGCCTTTCAGCATCAGTACCTACTGGAAGTTGTAGTGCAGATGAGCCTGTAATACTAAGTTCTGCTAAGCTATATGAGCCATTTGGATCTAATTTAGCTGATGTAACATCTCCATCATTAATTTTTACAGTAGTAACAGCGTTATCAGCGATTTTAGCAGTAGTAACTACACTATCAGCAATATCTGTTGCTTGAATAGCGCCATCTGCTAAGCCTAAACTTGTAATTCGTGTTAATGCCATTAACTATCTCCAGTATTTTCTTTTATTTATAAAAGAAATGATCTTAATCTCTAGTATTATTTATAAGCCTTTATGGCTTTATTGGCCAATGTTCATCTAATAAATTTGGCCAATTTTCGTGTGTTGTAATATCTCTAAGAGCTTGACGATAAGTTGCCATTTCATCAGTCATAGTAACATCTGATAAAGCAGTCCAATCAGTTTCAGCTAATAACTGATCTCTTTTATTTCTGTTTTGCTTAGCAATACTTTCATTTAAACTTGCTTCATAAGAAGCTTCTTGCTCTGCTTTAGTTACAACATTACCATCTGAATCTGTAGTATCAGCAAACATATCTACGATTTGCCAAGCATAAACCCAGTTTCCATTACTATCTTGCGAAGCGCCATTTCTAATGGCTGTTTGATATTGCCCTACTTCAGGCTTTGGAGATTCTAAAACTGGATCTAAATTTAATCCATCTAAAGTTGCTTTTTTCCAAGCTTTGGGTAAGGACACATTAGAAAAGTGACTTCTCCATTGGCCTTGTGTTTTAATTTCGCCAGTTGTTTTTTCTCTATATTCAGACATTCGTTGATTCTCCTATATGTCCGTTGATTAGGCAATTGCCAAGAAGAAATATTTACCACCATTAGCATTCAAATCCGCTGGTGCAGATGAGGTTACGGTAAAGCCAGCAGAATAAGGGTCAATGTAATCCGTAGAGGTGACTTGTGCTAAATTACTATTTAAAACTAAGTACGGGTCATTACCGCTTACAATACCACGAACACTGTCATACACAAACCAACCAATAGTACTATTTGCATCAATTCGTTTAATCAATACAAATCTAGCGCCCGCAGAGAAACCACAATCTACATTAACATCCGAACCTGTCCCGGTGTATGAACCAACTTTGGATACCCCAGGTAAAGTTGCAAACAAATAAGCAATATAACCATTTCCTGATGTATTAGTGTAGTATGCATCTCCTACTGTGAATTGGGACTCTGTAGGCTGTGGCCCTGAAGTACTAAAATAATAAGTAGGGGAGCTAGTTAACTCAGAACTACCATCAAAATAAGTATAAGATGAAGCAGAATTAAACTCTGTGTGCCAAATAGTCCAATCACTTGCACCGGTTCTTCGTTTAACAATAATAAACTCTGGTGCAACTCCTAAATTATGGTTAATAATTTGTGTGTTGCCTGTCCCGGATGCTGCGGAATTCCCCGTATAAGCCACCACATCCATAAAGCCGGGAGCACGTTTAAAGAGCCATTCCACTCTAGTTGTCCCGCCTTGGGTAATATTTGTAAAAGTGTATGAGGGGCCGGTAGTAAAAGGGTTATTTGTTGATAATTCTGCCGCAGGTCCATATGTAGCTAAGTATTTTGGGCCCCTTAATCTATCCATTGTAATTTGAGCGGAACCACCAGCATCACCGCTAGGCGATCCACCAATCCATAAGTCTGCGTCAAACCCCGTTGCAATCTGGTTGCTGGTCAGTGCCGTACTAACAGCAAACACCTCAGTACCAGACTCAGGAGTCTTCATCGGTCCACGGCGGATGGCTATGTAGATGTAAGTGTTGTTTAAATTGTTTTGAAAGTCGTTGTTGTTGCTGACATTAAATCCAGTTGCGTATGGAGAAAAAGCATTTTCTGCAATTTCTGCATCGGATGTATTTGCCTTTATCAATGCTATTGAATTCCCTGCGACAGACATGCCGCGCATATTGTCAACGATAGACCACCAAGCGCCAGCAGTTCCTAATGTCGCATTTTTAACAAGAAGCCACTGAGGCTCATAACCCAATTCAACTTGTTGAGGATTTCCGTTGTTACCCGTATAACTCCCACAGCTAATAATGTTTTGATCGCCATCATCGCCAAAGCCCCCTGCATCGTGTGCGAAGAGATAGGCGACATAGGCCGAACCATTTGCATTTACGCCTGAATTAGTACCCAAAGAAAAGACACTGTCTGTTGGGGTAATAGAATTCCAACAGACATCACCAACATCATATGCTTGAGCGTCTACGTTAAGTAAAAGCCTTTTACTATTCCCTAAAGACCTATGGTAAACATTCCAGTCTGAAGAAGTAGTATCCAACCTCTTAACAATCATACAGCCCGGCACACTACCAAGGTTATGAGCAATTGTTCTCGGAGTACTATTCCCCGTATAAGTCACCACGTCGAAGAATTTACGAGCCTTGCGGAACGTCCATGAAACAATGTTTTCACCACCAGCGTTTGCTCGGCCACTCTGATAGCGAAGATCAAAACCATCATTATTAAATGCAGATATTTCACTTTCGTTTACTTGAACACTAGCATCATTTGGAGTTAATAATTTTCCAATACCACGTTCAGTGTCATCAATCTCATGTGCATTGTTGTGGGATCTGCTTTTAAGCCATACCATCCCACCTTCACCCTCCAAATCAATTCCGTTGGTGATGGTTTGAGTAGAAGCGTTACCCGTGTACAGATAGGTGCTGAAGACGTCTTCAACATACAGAGTTTCACCTCCAGAGTTTCCTGCGGCAGCCTGTAAGGCTTTCAATTTTACTGACATATTATTATATTATCCTATTGCTTGTCCTGCAGTAAATCCATACCAAGTTGTTCCACCATCTCTAGTAGTAAATACAAAAATGTCTTTACCAGATGCTGTGGCAGTAAGAGTTGGTGCTGTTGCAGAAGGCCAATCAACGGACGTCGGCCACGCTATTGAATATCCGGATCCACCAGAATCCTGAATAACTTCAATTGTCATGGTATAACCAGTTCCAGATGCGGGAGGGTTTTGAAAGTTTGTAGTTGTAACAGATTCTGATAGAGTAATACTAAAAGTATTAGCATCCTCACAATTAAAACTCGCTGTACCAGAACTAGATGTTACTGCTGCATAAGATTCATTATAAGAATCTGCTAATAATTCTCCAGTAATATCTACTCCTGTGTTAGTAGTAGCAATTTTCTTAGAGTTATTGTAATAAAGTTCGGTAGCTCCGTTTTCAACTCCACGAAACATCCACTCGCTAGTAACTGAACTACGAATAATAACATTTGTAGAGCCTTCTAAAATTAGACGACCAGTACCTTCATCCGAAATAAAACTATCGGTACCATCATGATAAATTTGCAAATCAGATCCAGTACCAAAGATGGCTTTCTCATTATCTACAAACGATAAATTAGAGCTTAAATCTAATTTAGATTGTGTAACTGCAGAATCAGCAATCTTAGCAGTAGTAACTGCAGAATCAGCAATTTTATCTGTTGTAACTGCAGAATCAGCAATCTTAGCAGTAGTAATATTTACATCTGCAATTTTATCTGTTGTAACAGATGCATCTGCTAATTTAGCAGTAGTAACATTTACATCCGCAATTTTAGAAGTTGTAACCGCTCCATCTACAATTGCTGTAGTACCAACTGCGCCTAAACCCATTTTATCTACAGTAACGGATCCATCGGGAATGGCGCCGATGTTTAGTACGTTACCTAAGATAATACCAAAGAAACTTGAACCAGATGCTGGAGCTTCAGTAAATGTAACAGTTGAACCTGTAACAGAATAAGATTCATAAGGTTCCTGAAAAACACCATCGATTGATACTAAAAAGTTTTCAGCTCTTACCGGAGTTTTTGATATACTATTTTTGGTGATATTAAACGTTACAGTATTTCCATCAAAACCTGATGAAATATCATCTACATGAGTATATGCTCCAAGTAGAGGTGCATTACCTAAATATGCCATTCGTGTTGCTCCAAAATTAAATCTTTATCTTATTTATAATGATACTATTCATACTGCGACACTGTAATACCACTAATACTTCCAGCCGAAGCAGTGCCAGAAAAGGCGTTTGCAGACAGATTTGGATTTCCTAGTGTTGCAGCTATAGCTTGTACATTTGGTGTAACTGACGAAGTTTGAGTAGCAGTTGTAGTCGTCCAACTCCATGCTGGTAAATTAGGAAATGCTGTACCAGCAGTATCTAAAGAACCAACATTAGCAGGTATTTTAGTAATAAATCCTTGATATGCCGAACCTGTATACCATCTACCAGCGGCATAAATTGCTTTTTCATCAGATGAATAATTAGAATCAAACCATTCGTGAGTAGTACTATATGCTAAATATCTTGATGTGTTGAATGAAAAATCTGATCTATTTAAAAGACCAGCGACTGTGCTTGTTTGAGAATTGGTATAAACGATACCTGAAGGTGTCTCATGAGCTTTATCAATTCTATTAGTACTTCTATCCCATCCATAGTTTACAATTGAAGGTGTTGAAGTTGATACATCAACTTCCATAACAATTTTCCAATCACCAATCAATAAGTTACCATTGGCTAATGGTTTCATAAAAGTGTTATTACTTGTAGCGCCTGATCCAGTTAATAAATGACTAGAATATACTGTTCCAAAATTGACATCGGTAAAAATAACCAAGAATATAAAACCATTACCTGCTGCAGATCTATATTCTCCAACAACTGCAACTTTTCCATCAGATAGTCTTAAACCACTTATTGGGAAAATATTTGTTTGGTTAGCTAATGAAAATGTTTTACTTGCTGCCATTCCTGTATGATTAAAATGAAATACATGTCCCACACTATAATTAGAAGGATAACCAACTCCTATTAAGAAATTAGTGCCTGTAGGAGTAAGACTACTTATCCAATATCCACTGCCTAAGGTGAATCTATTCAAACCACCAGCGTGACCAGAATAAGGAGCAATTCCGCCATTTCTCAAATCTAAAAATTCAACCCTTGGTGTGTTCGAGCCGTCGAATCCAGCAAATGCACCAATGTCATTTGTTGTGTCATAATATGCCAATCCAGTATGATAGCTATAGTTTGTATCAAACGTAACCTTTCCTTGGCCAACAAATTCATCACTAAATCTGTGTATTCTAGATGAATTTGCACCGCTATTAGGCATAGCTGCTACAATTACGCTTTTATTGCCAGAGCTATCCGTAAACGCACTAATAAAATTAGTATAAGAATCTCCATAACTCGTAACTTCGCTTATTGTTGCCATTCCAAGCCAGGTGTACTGTGCTAAAGTGGTAAAAGCAATAGTTGGAGACCATTCTGATGTATATGAACTACCATTATATCTTACACGAACATAGTGCACTGTCGCAACAGCTAATTCTGTTTGAACTGTATAAGATGTTAAATTAGTTGTATCTGCAGTAGAAGAATCTACAATGGTTGTAAAGTTAGAATCTGTTGCAACCTGCCAATCAGAAGATACATGAGTATCTTGACCAGCTGGTGTAGTGGCAAATGCGCTTGAAACAATTGATGGATTACCAACTTGATCAATAGCATTATTAGTTGGAGAACTAATTGTTGGTTGATTAATAAAAATGAATGTTGACGGAGTTGTAAATGAAACAGATTCTGACCAATCTGAATATACATCATTTACATCGTAATGTCTTACACGCGCGTAATAAAGAGTATTTGTAGCAAATGTGTATGTAGCAATATCATAGTTAAATGTAGTATCAGTGCCAACTTCATCTGCATCGACAATTGGAGAGCTAAAGTCAGAGTTTACAGATATCTGTACTTCAGTTCCTTTTTTGGTTAAGCCATAGATATGGTAATATAAAGCTGTAACTTTGATATTTGGAGCATCTATTGCATCAAATCCTGTTGAGCCATCAGCTGGAAATGTAATTTCTGGCTGACGAACTTCGGCTTTTAAGCCACTAGTAATATTTTCTAGACCTCTAGAATCATTAATTACTGTAATTCCACCTACTTTAATTGCCATCTTCGTAATCTCCTACTAGGCTAAATAAGCAGAATCAAAATCTGCTTGTAAATTAATTGCTCTTAAATCATCACAAGATTCTGCATTGTCAATAGCAACTGATACGGTATGCTCAGCTTCAAATGATTTACTTATATGTTCGTTTAATGCTGTAACGATTGGAAGTAACTCAGCAGCAGTAACTTCTATCCAACCTGTTGGAGATTTCCATTTTGTGGATGAAATAATATTATTAACTAAAGAACTATAAACAGAATTTGTTATTGATTGATTCTGGCGATCAGTAAGAATTTTTACTCCATCAGTAGTTTCGGCACCACTAATTTCTTTATTATATCTAATTTCAGCTAATGTTAGCTTCATATCTTTTTTAGCTTCATCTAAATCTCTATCTTCAATAGTCCAAACAATATGGTATGATCCATCATCTTTTTGTTCTACTGTTCCAGAATCTGAAACTTGTTGAGTTAAAGCATCGTAAGATGGAGAAACTGCATTTAATATATGCACATTAGGATTGTTCAAAGACAGTTTTGCTTTTAGCAGACTTTTTGATCCATATCTTTTATTATTATCACTGTCGTAATAAATGGCCATCTTCGTAATCTCCTACTAGGCTTTAATTTTTTTAGAAAGTTCTTTTACTGCTTCTATTAAAACAGGAATAAGAGCATCGTAATTTACTCTTTTATAGCCATCTGAACCAGTAGCAACCATTTCAGGAAATACTTTTTCTACTTCTTGGGCCATAATACCAACAGCTGGACGATTATCTTTTTTCCAATTAAAAGTATAACCTGATAACTGATTAATTTTATCTAATGGATTTTCTAGAATTTGAATATTATCTTTTAGTGTGATATCTGACGTTGTATTAAAGTCGGTTGCACTAATCGTACCAGCTCCACTAATATCGTTACCGCCCATTGCAATACTGCCAGTCATAGTTCCACCAGAAAGTGGTAAAGACACAGAAGTAATTGAAGCTTGAACAGCAGCATCTAATTTATTAATTGTAACTGCGCCATTTGCAATCTTAGCTGTTGTTACATTATCGTCAGCAATTTTTACAGTTGTTATAGCACTATTAGCAATATCAGCCGTTTGGATTACTCCATCGACAATAAGAGATGTATCAGTGATATAACCAGGACTGATTGGCGGATATCCTAAATATGACATGTGCTATTTCCTATTAAGTAATTTCTAGAACTGATACTATAGTATCGATACTTGCAGCAGTGTCTGAAGTAACGTCAATACGATCGCCAGCTTCTAAAACTAATTTTTGCTCTCCGCCTACAACAACAAAAGTACCACCAAGCGGAACTGGAGCATCTTTTGCTAAGTAATAAGATGAACCACCATTTTTTACTAATTGTACATCAGCGGAAACTCCACCTGTTGCTACATTAGCTAGTGTCATACCAATTACTGTTGAAGTTGTTGAAGCTGGAGCAGTGTAAACTGTTTGAGCGGAAGTTCCTGCACCAGCATCGCCATATGATTTGAATGTATTTGCCATTTAATTTTCCTCGATTAACCTAATGCAATAGCAAGTGCCAGTGCGTTTCCTTCTATTTCTTCGATTGTAGTACCACCAACTGATGCAGCATTTACGTTAGTAACATTAGTACCATCACCATGAAATGATCCAGCCTCAAATGCTGCTAAATTAAATGATGCATGACTAGTATCAATAAAGGTATCAGCATCTGGTTCTGGAGTGTAAGAATCATAAATTTTAAACTTACCGTCTGATGCATCTCTAAACAAACCTGCATGCGCATAAGATCCATCATTATATCCACCTGCCCAGCCTAAATCAGGATTTACTGATGATTTAGCTCTTGCAGTGCCTCCAGATACGTATGTGTCTGTATTAGAACTAGAAACTGTAAAAGATGTAGATGTTACAGCCGTAATTATGGCGTCAGTAATATTAAACGATGCGGGAGTAGCGCCATTGACGCTAACTGTCATACCAACTGTATAATTATTTGCTTCAGTAGTATAAACTACATCAAATCCATCGCCAACAGCGTTTGTTACATCAACCAAGTTTCCCTGGTTCATGTAGATCATATTATCAGAAATTGATAAATTCTGAGCAGAAACCGTTGTGGTATTACCTTGAACAGTTAAGTCACCGGAAATGACAACATCCCCAGTAAATACTGGGTTAGATCCTAAATTAATTAGTTCATTGTTTAAGTTTGTAAAGTTTGCATCTACCTCTGCATTAGTAAGAGGTGAGCCCTTTACATTTCTTAAAGTAAGTGTTGCCATTTGAATTCCTATAACTTGCTTTTAATAGCACTTAATAATGTTTTAATAATATCAATGTCAGACTTTATATTATTTATATCTGATTCAAGTGACTCTATTTTATTACTTAAAGTGCTTTGCTCTTTTGCTTTTTTTAACAATGCTTCTTTTTGCTTTTTATAAGCTTTATATTCATTTATGTTTGTGTTAATGATCCCTCCCGAAGAAGGATCAATAACAAAATTTTCATAATCTTTAACTTTTTGCATTATGAATACGTAATCAACTGGAAGTTTTTCAACTTTGGTACATTAATT
>CAYVBV010000018.1:0-25403 GCA_964449745.1 uncultured Polynucleobacter sp.
TTAAGAAAAAAGCAGTACGTGCAAAGCGTCGTGGTAACGAATGGGATGCAGTTCCGCTTACTAGTTGGACTAAAGCGCAGTATCATATACATTACTTAATGGAATCTAAATCATGGGGAGCCAAGGTACGTGAATATATTAAAGACAACTATGATAAGAAAACAGTCGCGGCTATTAATAATCTACCAAATTGGAAAATTGACGGGAAGAGTCATTGGGCCACTGTTGTCCATCTTACGTTGAACAAACCAGAAATTATTCATCCTGACTATGCAGGTAAACTTGATGTATGGATCGACTCACTTGCTGAAGAAGGTGCTCTTATTGTAAAAGAAGTCAAAGCAGAAGAAACAGCAAAAAAGAACGTATACGTGCCTACAATACAAGAACGTATCTTTGAGCAAGCACAAGAAGCAGCAGATGATATTGATGAGTGGTTAGATGGATTTATTACTGATAGCGATAACTTTAATCCTAAAGGCTTTGACTTTAAATCACACTTTACTAAAAAAGGTGTAACACAATCTCACGCACGTAAAATGAAAAAGTTTTACAATGATGCACTACAGGACTTTCAAGACTTAGAGCGCATGCCTACAGCCGGTCAACTTAAAAAGATGGACGAGCATGAGCAAGACCAATGGGCCCAGTTGAAAGAAGGCTATACACATGTCAAGAAGAAAGATATTAAAAACTATACAATTGCTATCGAAGATCTTCAAGCAGCACTAGACTATATTATCGAAAGTGCAAAAGCAACACGTAAGACACGTAAGCCTAAAGCAAAAAGTGCAACAAAACTTGTAGAAAAAGTTAAGTTCCTACAAACAGATGACAAGTATAAACTTGCAAGTATCGATCCAAGCACTATCATTGGTGCTACAGAGTTGTGGGTGTTTAATGTTAAAACACGTAAGTTAGGTAAGTACGTTGCAGAAGACGGCTGTACGCTTCAAGTAAAAGGCACTACACTACAGTTCTTCGATGCGAAACAAAGCATACAGAAGACGCTACGCAAGCCTGCAGACCAATTAAAAGAGTTTAAAGGGGCAGGTAAAGTAGCTCTGCGTAAATTCTTAGATGAGATACCTACTACAGACACAAAACTTAATGGCCGTTTTAATCCGGATACTATATTACTGAAGGTGTACTGATAAATACTGTATGGACCAGTATAGATCAGAATTAGATAAATTAAAAGATGGCCTTGGCGCAATTGATGGACTTGTAGAAGCCATTAGCCAAGGTCCTAAAATCAAAGCTAAAAGTATAAGCGGTGATGCTATACTTGGCGGAAAAATTAGTAAGTTTGAAAGTGAAGGTGTAAAAGATCTTGCAGATCGAACTGCTCTTACTATAAGAAATGAAGGCATCTATACAGACGCTATACACGCACCTGCTATTAACGGCAATGTAGTACTTAATGGTAACTTAAAAGTTACAGGTGATGTAGACATTGATTTATCTGATCTAGAAAATAGAATAAACAATAGTGTTGATGCTAAAATATCTGAACTTAATATAGACTATAATCAAATACCTGATAGAGCGCTTTCAGGAAATTTAATTATGGGCGGCGTTATTAGAGGGTTCGAAAGTGCCGGTATTAAAGATGATGCAAAAAGAACAAAACTTGTAATTACTGATGCAGGAATACTTACTGATGCTGTAAAGACAAAACGCATTGTAAGTGATGATTTACAATTACCTAAAACTACTATTACCGAAGGATTGAAAGTTAACAAAAACGTTGTAGTCGATGAAAGTTTATTTGTAACAGGTGAAATAACTGCAACTAAAATTCACACTTCAGAATTAGTTGCTGACACAAGAATAGAGCGCTCGTCACCGCTTGTATTTTATCCAAAAGAAAATGGTAGCTTAACTGGTAGTGGTCTTAACTGGGCCGGCGTTGGACCGACTAAACAATTTATACTGAGACAAGAATCAGATACTTTTTGGAGCTCAGAAAATATAGATCTATATACAGACAGAACATACAAGATTGAAGGCATTGACGTGCTTTCAAAGAAAACACTAGGTTCTAGTGTTAAAGAAAGTAAACTACAAACTGTAGGTGTTTTAAGGAACCTAAGAACTACTGGATCTCTATCAATCGACGATTTTGTTTTCTATAACCCAGTGTCAAATAGATTAGGTATTGGTGTTGAAGAGCCAAGTGGAAGTTTTGCAGTTGCCAGCGTATACAATAATTTTATTGTTGATGTTGAAGATCCTGATATGACTAAGATGGGTAATTTTACAGCAGGTAAACTAGATATTATTACAGATAATGTTGCCCGTATTAGTATTGCTGATGCAGGTAATATTGTTATCGGTTCTGATGCCAACACTGACACAGTAGTAAAGGGTAAACTAGGAATTAATGTCACACCAGATTGCGATTTTACATCTGCAGGACCAATTAAATTTCAAAATAAGAAAATGGCATCCGCTGCAGATTGTCCGAGAACCGGTCATTGGAACAAGGGAGATATTGTGTGGAATGACAACCCAAACCCAACAGGATGGGTAGGTTGGATTTGTACGCGAACAGGAAATCCTGGAGAGTGGAAGCAGTTTGGGCAAATTTCTAAATAAAAAAATTTTATCGCAGTCTAAATTTTGGGGAATTTTAGCAAGAATTGCTCCAATGATAGCACTTGGAGCAATAACAATAGCACACTTTTTTAATTATACTGACTGGGTCTATGTAGCAATAGCAACTATATTCTTTTCTTCTTGTGTATACTGGTGGTTTTGGAGCACTTGGTCTATTTACAAAATGAGTAAACTGCTAAAGGAAGCAGAAACAAAATTAAAAATTGTTACTGCTTCCATTAAAGAAATTAAAAAAGACTTTGAAAAATTAGAATAATTTAGTAATTGTCATTTGTGATCTTTCGTAGATCTGTCCTTTAAATAATGCTTTGATTGTACAACTAGCACCTAAACTTAAAATCCATTCTTTACTTGAGAAACTTTGTGCTGTACTATTTACAGGCCCATCTGACTGATCAACTGAACTTTGACCGCTTTCCTGTGTTCTAATAAAATACTCAGTATCGTTTCCAGTAAATGTACCGCCGTCTGCAACAACACCTTTTGTATAAACATTCATCATTACTCTATAAACACCAGCAACTGGAGTAGTATATGTATAGGTGCTTGTGTCGAAATCTGTACTGTTTTGGCTATCGACTGTGTCAAACGGTACAGTATCAACAGTAGAGCCGTTGCGCTCAACTACACCAAATGCACTAGTACCACAAGATACTACAGCATATACTGGAGTTGGAACATTTGCTAGTTTTGTCCAATCCATTGTACCTGCTGTGGCGTCTATGATTGTAGTTCCGTCTGCTTGAGCAACATCACCTCTATGTTCGCCTATAAATTGTGTAGCAGTAACATTGTTAGATCCAGCATCTATGTTTTTAGTAAAATTAACTTCGGTGCCAGTGGCACTTATTTCTTCTACTACTAAGCCTGCGCCTGAACCACCGCTTGTTGTATTTGAAAGTGTAGTTGTTATAGCGCTTGTAGCGCCTTGTGTTAAAACATCATCTAGTGTAGGTACACTAACGCCGCCAACGGCAGCAAGTTGAAATTCTCCAGCACTATTATTCCATTGTAAGAAATATCCATCAGTAGGATTAGTTACATTTACATCATTTATATCATCTAGATTTGATGTCATTGTAGTTGATAGAGATGCACTACCTAAGTTAGTAAGCTCAACTGTACCTGCTACTGCGCCGCTCACTGTAATAGTTGGTGATCTTGCAATAGCAATAGTAGTATCAACACCCGGAGAAACAACTTCGTCTGCAACTGTAGCACCGCCCATTGTAAATATAAGTCTAGTATTGTTTACGTCAAAATTAAGTTTGTTAGCAGTATCGTCATATGTTACAGATATACCGCCTTCAGTGTTACCTGAAACCATTTCACCTACAATATCTTCAATTGCTTCGTGTACAAGAGAAACTGCACCACTTGAAACAAGGAAGTCTGTTGCATCAAAACTTGCAACACCTTTTACTGTATTAGTTGCATCGATACCAGCAATAGTTATATTATTACCTTCAGCAGCAGGCGATGCACCTGTTACGCTAATACCTGTACCTGATGTAACTGAAAAGTCTTCTACATAATTTCCTGAAGTGCTTGTACCTAGTGGTAGTTGTCCATTAAATTCAGTTTCTAAATTAATAGTCGATTCTGAAAGATCAATAGTTGCACTTCCAGTAACACCTACACCAACTGTATTAGTCAATGTTAAATTAACAGTACTAAGTTGGAAATTTAACTTGTTAGTAGCATCGTCAAATGATACATCAATACCGCCACTTTCTGTGTTAGCACTTACCATAGCACCAACTGTGTCTGTTACCGCTTCTTGGAAGTCAGAGATGTTTGTAGAAACATGATTGTGACTATTATCTGCAACTGTAAGTACGATATCATTGATATCGTTATCGCCGTCTATAGTGAATGAACCACTTACATCTCCTGTACCGAAGTTAACACTTCGTGCAGTTTGCCATTTAGAAGCAGTATCAGCATTACCTGTAACAGCACCAGTAAGTGGGCCTATAAACTCACTTGCGGTAAGTGTTGTATTCTGCCAAGTCGTGTTAAATAATTGTGGAGACCATGTATCGTTTGTTTCGTCCCAAATAAATCTTGCGTTGTCAGAAGTGCCACGCTCTATTTCAATACCGCCATTTTGACTAGGTGTACCTGTTTCGTCACTGTTTAGTAATATTATACTATCACCTATATTAACTTCATTTGAGTTAACTGTAGTTGTAGTGCCGCTTACTGTTAAATTTTGTGAAACAATTAAATTGTTAGTTACTGTTAGATCATTTGCAATAGTAACATCACTTGGTAAACTTAAAACAATATCTGCATCCTCTGTGCCACTATTTGCAACAGCAATTTCATTTGCTGTGCCTGTGATAGTTCTTACATAGTTACCTGTTGTGTCTGTACCTAATGCAACACTATCTGCTTGTATAGTAGCAGCAATACTTGCTGTATCACCTGCACTTGTAAAGGTTGCAGTACCTGCTACATCGCCTGTAAGCGTCACTGTAACGGCTGAACTTAATGCTGATGCTGTATCAGCGTTGCCTGTTACATTGCCTGTGTACACTGCGACAGCGCCTGTAGTATCTAGAATAGTGCTTGATGTATTTTCGCTTATAACCCCGCCGGTTAAATTACCGTCGACGTTACCAATTACGTCACCAGTTAGGTCTGAAGTAATCATATTGGCTGCAAAGTCGCTGTTTGCGTCTCTTGATACAATAGTGTTAGCTGTAGCGGCATTAGTTGCGTTTGATGTAATTGTATATTCTGTTGCGTCATCAGTTTCTGGTGTTGTTGCTGACAGCCCTACGCCGCTTACTGTTAATCTTTTAGCATATTGGCCGACTGTATCTGTACCTAATAGTACAGAGTTAGCACCAATAGTAAGTTGTATATTATTAATATCAGCACTACCGTCTGTAGTAAAGAATCCCGATACATCCCCACCGCCAAAACTAAATGTTCTTGCTGTGTGCCAAGCATCTGCTGTATCTGCTCTACCTGTGACATCACCTGTATACATAGCAGTTGCAGCAGTTGTATCTAATATAGTTGAAGCAGTGTTTTCGCTTATAATTCCACCAGTAAGGTTACCGTCAATGTTACCAATAAATCCTGTGGTTGCTGTAGCAGTACTAAATGTCGGTGTGCTTGTATTTTCCCATTTAGATTCAGTAGCGTTATAGTTTAAAATATCGTTATTTTGCGAGTTAGGAATATTAACGTCAAGCAAGATACTTAATGTATCAACTGATTCAACTTGGATACTACCGCCACTTGTATATGAAAATCCTGATCCGTTAACTGGAGTAGTTAGTCCTGAATCAGTATAGATTGTAAATTGTGTTGTGTTCTGAACGTCAGCATAAAATTGATTATCGTCTAATGCAACAATACCTGTATCAGCAAATGTTACAACTGCGCCGTCTAATAACCCGTGTGGTGTAGCAGTTGTAATTAAACTAGGATTTGCTGTTGATATTGCATTAACAACAATTGTTAAGTCAGCACTGTCAATTCGTAAATTATTTGCGTCAACTCTTGTGAGTGTGATGTTGTTACCAGCAACAAGGTTTAAATCAGATACGTTATTGTTTATGTCTGTTAATCTAATAGCAGTAGTTCCTAACGGTACACTTAAATCATATTCTACATCAATCTTAAATGAGTCTGGATCTGATGAACCAAAGTTAACACCTGCTCCTCTTATAATATTAAGTTCGTCTACTGTTGAATCTGCTTCAACCGAAAAATCAGGTTGTATAACTGATGATCCATCTATATATTTCAAATTTATTTTTCTAAAAAAATCATAAAATGCTGCTGGCATTTCGCTACTCCTCACGGTTACGTCTACTGTATTTATCGAATCTAAAACTAATTAGAGCTTGACATGATGTGCTATATAGTATATAATGTTTTTATATTAACAGTGGTCTTTTAGTGTTCGATCCCACTATAAATATTCCGCACACTCCAGTAGCCGAGGAGAAACAAATGGGAAACTATTATTCAACAAAAACATATGGCCATAACATTGGCCTATCAGCAGTATTTAGACAGCCACACGCAGATCATTCACATTGCAGATTTTTACATGGTTATAGTCTAGCATTTAAATTTACATTTGGATGTAATGATTTGGATCACAGAAACTGGGTGCAAGACTTTGGAGGATTAAAACCTTTGAAGGCATGGCTGGAAGATACTTTTGATCACAAGACAGTAGTTGATATCAATGATCCAATGAAAAATGATCTACTCTTGCTTCAAACAAAAGGACTTGCGCAAATTGTACAACTTGATGGTGTAGGTGCAGAGAGATTTGCTTATCATGCTTGGAACTTTGCAAACGAATTAGTTAAAAGTTCTACTGATGGTCGTGTATGGTGCGAAAGTGCAGAATGCATGGAGCACGGAGCAAACAGTGCTATCTTTACGCCCTTTACATGGACTAAAACAAGGTTTGTTGATGAGTAACCCAAGATACGTATGTTGTCTAAAATATGGTAAAAAATATTCAGCACAATATGTAAATAATCTTTATAATATGGTTAAACGTAATCTTACAATTAATTATAACTTTGTATGTTTTACAGAAGATTCAACTGATATTGATCCTAACATAAAAACTATACCTTTACCTGTTAATAAACATGTACAAGGATGGTGGTACAAGCCATTCTTTTTTAATCCTGAATTAGAAGTACAAGGTACATTATTGTTCTTAGATTTAGATATGATTGTGTTTGACAATATAGATAAACTTTTTACATACAAGCCAGGTGAATTCTGTATTATTAGAGACTTTAACCGTATGCGTATACATGATTATAAAAAATTTAATTCTAGTGTGTTTAGATTAGAAACTGGACAACACACACATGTATATACTGATTTCATAAAAGATATCAAAACAAATTCAAAACGATGGCATGGTGACCAGGACTGGATGAAACATAAAATCACTTCAGGATACAATTTTTGGCCAGATGAATGGATCAGAAGTTACAAATGGGAAATGCGTGGTAATCCAAGACTTGTCTTAGATAAATCAAACGGTGGCAGAAACTTTCCTAATATAGGAACTCCTAATATTGATCCTGGAAATAGTATTGCTGTATTTCACGGAGATCCTAATCCTCATAACTGTCACGACCCTTGGGTAAAGGAGAATTGGAAATGACAACTAATATATTCATAGTACAACTAATCCCTATACAATCTGAAACACCGCACAAACTTGTAGGTGTTTACAGTACACGTGAACTAGCAGATACAGCAGCCGAAGAAGCAATGGAATTTTATGATACAGATAGAATGCAATCGATTATTACAATTTTACCACTAGATGATATAATCAACGGAGTGCATAAAAGTGAGTTTGTTGAATAGTATAAAAGATTTCATTTGGTGGTATAAACACTTGACATCCCAAGGTTATGGCTATATTATAAGTGTTGACTATGCTTTTTATAATTGTAGAAACTATGACAGGACAGGCAAAAATAGATGACTAGAACATTTCAAGTATATGCTAACCTTACTTTTTTAGGTTACGAGTATTCAGACTCCGCAGAAACTGCAATTTCTAAAACTAAAATGAAATATGGTCCAGCAGCAAATTGGAACTGTGCTGACTACACTGTAAAGTTAATCGAATGGGACGAATTTAATGATTAAACGAATAGGTTTCGCATGTAAATACATGCACCCGAATCAAACACAAAAGAAAAAACTCCTCGAAGAGATTCAACGTCCGCTAAATACTCGTAGTACAACAGTGCAGTGGCTGAATAGGCAGACACGTGATGTTGCTGAAGAACGCTTGTGGGACATTATGGTCCATAACATTGCGTCATACAAAAGGTTGATTCAGTATGTTGGATCTCTTGAACCAGGTCTTCGTATGGTCCGACTGGGTAGCGATGTGCTTCCTGTTTATACCCAGCGTGACTGGAGCTATTTTTGGCAGCGCCCTGATGTGGTGGCATACTGCGAAAGAGAATTCGCAAAAGTTGGAGACGAAGCAAGAAGACTCGATGTTCGACTCTCCATGCACCCAGGCCAATTTACAGTCCTTGCTTCAGATAGTGAAGAAATCGTAGAGAGGTCAATTGAGGAATTTGAGTATCATATCAATGTTGCACGGTACATGGGCTACGGTAAACAGTTCCAAGACTTCAAGTGCAACGTCCACATCTCCGGTAGAAAAGGTCCAGCCGGTATCCAAGCCGCACTTAAACGACTCACCCCCGAAGCCCGTAATTGTATCACTATCGAGAACGACGAAAACAAATGGGGAATCGATGCATCCTTGTGTTTGGAGAAAGATGTGGCGCTGGTTCTAGATATTCATCATCATTGGTGTAACAGTGGAGGCGAATATATTGAACCAACAGATGACAGATTTTTACGTGTTATTGACAGTTGGCGAGGCGTTCGTCCTGTTATTCACTACAGCGTTAGCCGTGAAGATTTATTGTCTACACATTCAGAGTGGCATCGACCTAACATGGAAACATTACTAACAATGGGCTATAAAAAACAAAAACTTCGAGCACACTCGGACTATATGTGGAATGAATCTGTTAACGATTGGGCATTGAGATTTTTGCCTTACGCAGATATTATGTGTGAAAGCAAAATGAAGAACTTAGCAAGCATTGGACTTTATAAATACAATGAAGGAAAAAATAATGAGCAATTACTTGAGCAGCATGTATGGTCGAAAGAGCAAGACACTAGAGACACCGTCCTCGGATAAAAACCCAAACAGAGTTACTGGCGGCCTTAGAGCCCAAGGCGCTGATTCTTATAAGATTATTGCAGAAGATGGATCTACACAAGAGATTCCTACACAAGCATATGTGCGTAGTTTAGAAGATCAACAGAAAAAAATGCGAGCAGCCATTAACGTATTAGAACGTAAGACTGCTCGCCAAGAGTCAGAACTGACTACTATTAGAAACTTAATTAAGCGGACCTAATTGCCTTAATAACAGCATCTTTGTTCATACTGGCATTGGCTTTAACACCCTTTTCCTTAGCAAGGGCTAGAAGATCACGTTTATTCATTACGTCTAAATCGTCATCTTTCTTTGCTGGTTTTTTATCTGCTGGTTTTTTAGCTGCTGCTGCTGGTTTCTTTTCAGCCTTAGGCTTTGCTTCTGCTTTTGCCTTTGGTGCTGCTTTTTTAGCCGCTGGTTTCTTTTCAGCCTTAGGCTTTGGTGCTGGTGCTGGTGTCGGAACCAGCATTGGTTCGCTCGGTGCATCAGCTGGTGTAATGCCTAGTAGTTTTCCCAACCATGTTAACATTTTCTTTACTCCTTTGAGAAATTGTATTAAATATAGTTAGCCATAGGAGAACCTAAAATGATAAAGAAATGGTTAAAAGATAGAATGAATGAACGTTCTAGCATCGATGGTGCTTTAATGATTGCGGCAGGTGCTTGTGTAATTATATTTTCACCTTTTGCAAAATTAATTGCATATGCTGCAATTGTATACGGTGCTTATACAATATACCGCAACTAAAATTTACCTATTGGCAAGTCTGAACTAGCACTCATGTTCCAGACTTGCTTTTTTTCTACACCCTTTTTTTGTGCAAACTTTTTATTATCACAGTTAATGCACACGTGGAAGTAGTTATTACTAAGTCTTTTAGGGTCCATTGTTCCTCGTTCCCTAGTAAATTCTACAGCACAATTATCACATCTTAATAAAATCAGCGTCTTATGGCGGTAGTATGTGTGTTCTGTTCCGTTTTTACTTTTACGAACATGAGTAGTTTTTTTCTGTGTCTCACCTAAATACATAAGTATATTTACATTAAGATTATAAAAAATAGCCATAAATAATAGTGAGGAATAGCAATGTCAATATGTACACTAACACCATCTGCACAAGCACAAATTGAAAAATTATGTGACGAAAACGATTGTTACGGAATAAGCCTTAACATCAAAGGCGGAGGATGCGCAGGGTTTGAATACGAATGGGGCACTGTCAAATTACCATCTGATGTGGACGAAGACGACGAAGTTATAAAAACTGAAAATAATTATAATTTTATCATTGGAGTTGATAGTATGATGTTTTTGATAGGTACTGAAGTAGACTATGTAACTAGTCTAGTAGGATCTAACTTTGAAATTAACAATCCTAACGCTAAATCATCGTGTGGATGCGGCGTAAGTGTAAATTTTGACTTGGAGAATATACCGCAACTGTAAAAAATTAAAGGGGGCACATTATGGCCAAGCAACAGGTAGATATTGGTACCGAGGGTAATGACGGTACTGGTGATAGTATACGTGAAAGTTTTAAGAAGGTAAATGAAAATTTTGAGGAACTGTATGCCGTATTTGGCATCGGGGGGCAAATTGGATTTGTGGATCTTACAGATACACCTAACACATTACTAGGTAATGAAACTAAGATTCCGGTAGTCAATCCAGCAGGTAATGCTCTAGAACTTAGAAGCTTAACTAGTAATGGTTCAGTAGCATTTAGTTTCGATCAAGATGGTGAAGTAGTAATTAGTGTTGCAAGTTCTAATGTTGAGTTAGACACAAGTCCTACACTAGGTGGCCCGTTAGACGGCGGCGGTTTTGCTATAGGAAACATAGACGTATCAGAAGATGCAGTAACACTTCTTAATGGTATTCATGGCGCTAATTTTACAATTGACGACTTGGCGATTAATAAACGTTATGCGGATGCTACTTACGAACCTAAACTTACTATAGGTGGTTTAAGGCTTGCAGACGAACCTACAACAGTTTCGCAATATACATTAGCAGTTGATGCAATAACAGTAGGTGCTGGTGACTTACGCGGTGACTTAACTGTTACAGCACACGGATTAGCAGATAACTATACAGGATCAGGCTGGATATTCTCTAGTACTGGTGATATGCCAACATTTCTAAATTCTACAACAGGCGCCGGTGGTACCCTTACACAGGGCGCAGTTTATTTTATTGGAGTTAAGGATGAAAACACACTTACAGTTCATCCTACGCAAAATGATGCACAAACAGGCGGCACTAGATATATTCTTACTACAGGCACTGGTGCCTTAACTCTTATTGATCAAGACTATGATGCAACCTTGCCAGGTAATTGGTTAAAGAGTGTTGCTATTCCAAGAAAGTCAGCAGTACGTAGACAAGGTGATTCAATGGACGGAGCATTATTTCTTTCCGATCATCCTGGATCATTCAAAGGTGTAGGTATTCCTAACGGACAAGATGACCTACAAGCAGCAACAAAATTATACGTAGATCAACTATCAGGCGAAAGCCAAGTTAACATTTATGTTAGTGAGCAAGGCGACGATTTACAAAAAAACACACCAAACGGCAAAGAAGGATCTAGTTTACAACTAGCCTTTAGATCTGTCAATGCAGCATGTAGAAAAGCTGAGGAAATTATGATTGCTGCTCCTAGAGAGCCGGGTCCGTATATGCAAACTATTACATATAATAATTTTGAAAATGCCGCAACTGTTCTAAACGCAGGTATGCAATCACCGGTAGCAGATAGAGTTGATGCAAGAGTATTACTAGAAAAGAATAAACTATTTTTACAAAAAGAAGTTATAGCGTATACTGATGCACAGTTTCCTGCATTTAATTATGATAGAGCAAGATGTGAACTTGACGTTGGTTTAATACTAGATAGTATTGGGCTAGATATTCTAAGAGGTAATACTGCTAACTTCCTTTCAAGACAAGCAGGACTTAGATATTATAGCACTTCTAGTGGTAAGAGAGCGGTAGGTGAACAGTTGATTCAAACTGTAGCAGCAATGCAATACCTAAAACAACTTGTTACACAATATATTGTTAATAATGTAGCAGTTCCGTTTCCAACACAAAGTCGTGTTGACCAAGTTATAGACACAAATTACGAACCTGATAACCTTGCTGTAGCAGCAATTTCTGATAAATTTGATGTTATACTTGCTATTGTACAGAATGGTGTTTTTTCTGCTCCTCAAATAATTGACGGTTCTACAGATTATAAAATTAACATTGATCAAGGTACATCGTCAAGAGTTGATCAGGCAGATCCTACTAATACAGATATCATTCCAGGTAAACTTATTAGAGGTAAAACAAGTGGTGCTCTAGGACGTATTATTGATTATGTAAGAGAAGAAGATGCTGGAAACAGTGACCCGTTTGATTTTGCTCTAGTTGAATTATATGAACCAATTGACTTTTTACCTGATGAAGAATTAGAATACGGTAACCAAGTGCAAGAGAAGCAAATATCGATTATAATCGAATCAGGAATTTATGACGAAGACTATCCAATAAGAGTTCCGCCGAATGTATCTATTGTAGGTAATGAATTTAGAAGAAGTATTATACGTCCTAAAGATAGAGTATCACAATCACCACTTGCAGATTTATTCTTTTATAGAGATAATGAATTTGATGGATTAGTTATAGGTATATCTAACATAGGTACTATAGGTACATTTGTTAATGATGGCGCAGATGCTAGTAGAACTCCAGGTACATATACAGTTGATTCTAATTTATATACAACCTTAGGATATGGCGAAGATGCGATCTTTACAGTAGTTGTCGCACCAGACGGTGCAGCAACAGTTACAGTTACAGACTCTGGAAAGAACTGGAGAGTGGGAGATACAATTAGTATACCTGATTCTGCACTAGGCGCTGGCGGCGGCGCTTTGTTATCGTTTAATGTTGCTACTATTGATAATGGCGTTGCATATGTAAATCCTTTAACTGGTAAAACTGACGGATATTTTGGTAGACACTATTTGAAAAATCCAGCAGCAACTAAAAATGTAGGACCAGGTTTTACAAATATAGGTAACTGGAATACATATGCTACTGTGTTTACAGATAATAAAGAATTTATAAAAGAACAAGTTGATGGATATTTACAAGATCAACATTTTACAGCAGTAAATGGTAATTATGTAAGAGCTGATTTTAAATCCTTAATTGGTAATATGGTAGATTTAATTGCACAAGATCTTGTAAGAGGCGGATTAGAATTTACACTAGAAGCACAAGGTTTACTATTTGAAAATTCTACAACTTATACAGGTATAGAAACTGAAATTTCTGACGCATTAGATCATATTCCTACAATGTTTGACAATATATGGATTGGACAAAATCCAACAGAATTGTATGACAGTGCAAGGATTTATCAAAATGCTGATGTATTCTACGGAGATATTACTCCTGACTTATGGGAAACAGATGTAAAATACGAAGCCTACGAAGTAATTAGATTTTACGAAGGCGGGAACTTTAATTGGTATAGTGCAAACACTTCACATAGAAGTGGTCCTGCGTTTGATGCTACTGAAAAGAATCAATATTGGACACAAGTCGAAACACCGTTTACTATTATACAAAACATAATCAACTCTATAAAATTTGCGTTCAATGCCGCATACAATCCAGCTAAGAACAACAAAGACATGGATGTATTCTTAATGAACGATGGTACAATTCTACGTAACATTACAGTTAAAGAGCATGGCGGGTTTATGGGTGTATTAGATCCTGAAGGACAAGTACTTACACGCTCTCCTTATATACAAACTGGATCAAGTTTTAGTGCTTCTGTTAACAAACAAGCATTTAGAGGTGGATTGTTTGTTGATGCATTTTCTGGTAATATGGCAGTACAGGTTACTGGTAAAGTTACAGGTGATGCGTTTAGATTAAATATTCAAAGTTTACCTGGGCAAGGTCTGTTTATTAGACGCCCACAAACGCCAAGTGCATTTTATATACAAGGTAGACGTTTCCAAGTTAATGCTATTACAGCATACGATCAATCATTAGGTACTGCTATAATTATATTAGATCCTAGTTCTAACAGTGGTATAGGTTTTAGTGGAATAACCAGTGCTATTAACGGTATTGATTTAGATAATGCTACACCGGGTACTCCGATTGCAATTACATTACAAACTGCTGGTAACAGAAGTATGCTAGGTAATGACTTTACACAAATTAATGACTTAGGTTATGGACTTGTTTGTGTAAACGGAGCTTTATCAGAAATGGTTAGTATGTTCACTTATTATTGCTGGACTTCATACTATAGTAAAAATGGTTCTGAGATTAGATCAATTACAGGATCAAGTTGTTATGGTGAGTACGGACTAGTTGCTGAAGGTGCTGATCCTAACGAAGTTCCTGATAGAGTTTCGCTTGTTGAAGATATGGTTGATCCTGCTAAGGTATTTACAGCAGAATTAATTCTGCATATGCCAACAGGCGTAAGTGTATCAGCAGGTGATGCTGTAACAAGTGCAAATCCGGGTGTATCAGCAGAGGTTGCAATTAGCACAAACGGGTTATATGTCTATCTAACAAATGTAGTAGGGGTATTTACTACAACTGATGCAGTTTCAGTTTCTGGTACACCGATTGGTACACCGGCTGACATAGACAGTGTTGGATATAATAATAGAGAAGAAGCACTTAGCATTTATACATATGATTTTAAAACACCGCCTGATGGTAGAGCAGAGTTTGATTTATATCATACTAATCTAGGTAGAATGGAAAGATATAGTGTAAACAGTATTGAAAGAGTATCAACACATGTCATAAATTCAACACCATATATAGGACAATCTACTACACCAAATGTACAAACACAAACAGACGGTGGTACAGCTTCTGGTACAAATGCTATGTTTACTGTATTGAAGAACGTAACAAATGGTTATGAAGTTGTTATAACAACAGCAGGTACAGGATATGCTGTAGGCGAAACGTTTACTATTGTAGGTACAAAATTAGGTGGTGCTACACCTCTTAACGATGCAACTATTACAGTATCTGAAATTGATGCTGGCGCACTTGGTGGGATAGGATCTATTACAGGAGCTACTATATCGGGTGCCATTGCTGGTGATAGTTTAACACCGATATATAACAACTATATCTACAAATTAAATTTATCAAGCGGCAACGGTGGTTCAACAAGCGGCGGGTTTAGTTCTGAAGGACTTGCAGAGGCTGTTCCGTTAGATACGTTTATTGAATACAGACGTAACAGTATTCATATTCTTGATGACTTAACTAATATTCAAACTCTAACAATTCGTCCTAGTACAGCTATTGTGTTTGATGAAAATAAAGACCAAGTTTATAGATCAATTAGTTTCCAAAATTCAAACAGTGCAGGTGACGAACTTGAATCAGATGAAGTAGCAGCAGGTATCGATACTGTTTTTGATTATATTAGACTACAGATTAACAACACTTATGCAGCTGAACCAATCGGTAACGTAACTGGGTTAAATAATCAACCTCTTACAGGTGGTACTACAAAAGGTAATTCTGTAGATGACGTAGTGTTGGCGATTGAAGCGCCAACAGATGCTAAAGATATTAACAGATTGAACAACAACGCTAGAACACCTACAGAAAATCGTCCAGTAGGATGGACAGCAGATACGCTAACGGCTGAAGCACCGATATTTACATATCAAGGTACAAAGTTTTATGTGTTTAACTATAGAGGCGTTGGTGACGATGGTGCAGGCAACGATATTGTGCAAACACTTGATAATGTAATTAATCCTAATAACTTATATGGTATTGTTGACATTTTACCTGTTGGGCACGATATTAATACAACACATACAGGCAGTGGCTTACCAGCAAGTATTGTTCTTAATCCAGGATACACTATTAGAGCCGGACTAGCCGCAGGCGCATTAGGTGATGTTACAGTTAACATCAGTACATGTAGAGCAACAGGACACGATTTCCTAGATGTCGGTACAGGGTCGTACAACACAAGTAACTATCCAAATGTTATCTTTGGTGCGCCGAGAGAGCCAAATCAAGCTAATGAAGTTATTGAACGTGGTAAAGGGCGTGTGTTCTACGTAAGTACAGATCAAAACGGTATGTTTAGAGTAGGACGCTTCTTTAGTGTTGATCAAGGTACTGGTGCTGTTAGTTTTGAAGCAAGTATTGCTCTTTCAAACGTTGACGGATTAGGATTTAAACGTGGTGTTGTTATTGCTGAATTTAGTACAGATTCTAGTATGGCAGATAATGCTACTGATGCAGTTCCAACTGAAAGTGCAGTACGTGGCTACGTTGACAGACGCTTTGGTATTGATGTTGAAGGTCAAACAGTTCCAAATCCATTAGGACCTAGCATTTTACTTGCCAATGGTGCAAACCAAATGACAGGTGATTTAAGAATGAATGGTCAAATGGTTACTGGCTTAACGTTCCCTGAAGCAGATACAGATGCTACACGTAAGAGTTATGTAGACGCAGTAGCAGGAGCAATCGACTCATTAAACGATCTAACTGACACTACAATTTACGATGCACAGGAAACACAATTCCTTGTTGCATCAGGTAAACAAAAAATCGGAGTAAAAGGTATTACAGGTGGATTATTTGAATTAGGACAAGCAATTACAGGTGGCACTTCGGGTGCAACTGGGTTAGTAATTGATTTTGCTACAGAAAGTGATGTAAAATTAGGTACTGTACAATATCTAACTTACGATTCTACCAATTCATTTGAATTTGTTGAAGATGAAGTAATATCAGTTGTAGCTGGACCGAGTGCTACTACAATTAACTTTCCAGAATACGAATGGATGAACGGTATTTTTGATGCAGGAAGTGACATTGATTTTTCAGCTACACGTAATACAAGTCAATCAGGCGGTAACCCAACTGGACGTAGTCTTACACTAGATGTTCAATATAAAGCAGGTAGTATAGTAAATGCAGATGTAAATGCATCAGCGGCTATTGCACAAAGTAAACTTGCAATGAATGCTGCAACAACTAGAGCAGATGCTACTGGAATAAGTCAAAACAATTTAGGACTAGTTGCATTTCATAATACTCAATTTACATTGACTAATGGTTGGGCTGAGATTGCCACAGCATCAAATGCAACTACTGGCGTTGAAAAAGCAAATCTTGCGCATATCGCAACAGAAAAGGTTTTAGGTAGAGCAACAGCAGAAACAGGTGCAGTTGAAGAAGTGTCATTTAATACTGTAGTTAACACAGGCGGCGGCATATTACACACTGACATTCCTGATGCTGACACAGGTGCAATTATTAGAACTGCTACTGAAACATATGATATCACTGGTATTACAACATCAGCAGCAAATGATAGTATTGTAAAGACTACTGCAACTGGTAGTGTACATGTCAAAAAACTTATTGTAGGAACTAATGCTAGTCAAATAATACTTGACACTGATAATACTGACATTACCTTTAAAACACCAGGGCAGGGTACAATATTTACTGCTAGAGGTGCGGCCGGTGCACAAGTTGCTAGAATTACAGCAGATTTGGATATGATTGGTAATGGTACAGCAGGTCAAGATTTTGTTGTAGAAAGCTCACTTAAAACTAACAGTACATATGGTACTGCAAAAGCATTAGCGAGTCGCTGGAACTATATGAGTTTTATAGAAGCTCCTGATGAGAAAAACGCTTATAGTACAGGGATATCAATCGGCGCTGGTACTGGTAAAACAGCAGCAGGACAGGTTGGTGTTGTTGTATCAAACCAAACCGGCGGGAGAAGTGATGTTCCAGCAATATTCTCTAGTTACGGACAAGAGCCAGACGCAGATGCGTCAACTGCAAGTGCAGGATATAACATTGGATCTACAAGTTTTAAGTACAATACAATGTATGCTAGAAACTTTGTTGCTGACATAAACTTTGTTGGTAACTTAACTGGTAATGTGATGGGAGATGTGTATGCAATTACAGATGACGGCTTAACAACTACTAAGATAGTAGAGACAGGAACATATACTGATACTACACACAACGGTGATGCAACATTTGCTGGAACAGCAGATAAGGCAACTAATGCAGACAACGTTGAAATTGATGTTGTAAATGATAACACTAATTATCAAATTACATTTGTTAATGCAGCAAGTACTTCAAATGCAAACGTAGATTATACAGGTTTATCACAAGATAGCACTAGTGGAAGTGGTACAAATGCACAATTTGATATTAACAGAACTGGTACAACTTACACAGCAAACATGACTAGTGGAGGTGCAAACTATGCACAAAACGACACACTTACTTTTAATGGTGAAAACTTAGGCGGCGCTACTCCTACAAACAACTGTACAATTACAGTATTGACAGTTGATGGATCTGGACAAATTCTTACGTTTAGCGCGGCAGGTACAGCAGTAAACTTAGGTCCTCCAAATGACCCTAGTTATAGTAGACTTAAGATTGATGATGATAATACACATTTAACTTATAATCCTGATTCAGGAAATTTAACCACAACTACAGTCACTGCTAATTTAACTGGTAATGTTACAGGTAATCTAACTGGTAATGTTACAGGTAATATTTCAGGTAACTTAAAGTCTAGCAATGGTACTGATATAATTGATACAGGTAATGACGGAACTGCTACTGAATTAAAAGTTGACATTAGAACAAGGGAGATTGTTCCTGAAGGTGGTGGCACAAGTTCAGCAACCTATAATATAGGCGCATCATCTAACACTTACAACACAGGGTATATCGACTTTATACAAGGTATTGCAAATGAAGCATACTATGCTGACCTTGCAGAAAACTATACTGCTGACACTCATTATGAGCCAGGAACTGTAGTCATATTTGGTGGTGAAAAAGAACTTACATTAACTACACGCAACAGTGATCATAGAGTAGCAGGTGTTGTTTCTACAAATCCAGCATACTTAATGAATTCACATTGTGAAAGCGAGTTTGTGGCTGCTGTAGCATTACAAGGGAGAGTACCGTGTAATGTTATAGGCAAAGTAGAAAAAGGTGATATTTTAGTTACTAGTGATGTTCCAGGATTTGCAGTAGTCAATAACGATGCTAATGCAGGTAGAATAATTGGTAAGTCTCTAGAAAATAAAACCAATGAAAGTGAAGGAATTATCGAAATTGTAGTTGGCAAGCATTAAGCTGACTGCAATTTTGCATAAATACATTACAATAGGAAGAAGACATGGCAGATAGATTTCCACTTATATTAGATGTAACTGATAATAATAAGATTAAAGAAATACCCGAGGGTGATAATTTAAATCTTAGAGATGTTTCTATTACAAATGTTGCTGGCGTGGCATCATTAGGTACAGTAAGTGCTGCTATATTAGAAGTAGATGGCACAACAGTTACTCCGGAAAATTATTTAAGAGCAAATAATGCTGTTGATTTATACGGCGGGAAACAAAATAAATTTTTAAGAGTAGCGTCAAATGGTAGAGATATCGAATATGTTACACTAAGCGAGGCAGGCTTGTTTAATGGTGAATTTACAGATGATTTATTTCCAACATCTGATGATACAGTTTTTGTCGGTCAACCTAGCAGAAGATTTGCTCAAGCACATATAGTAGAAACGTATACAGATTTAGTAGGTAGAATTAAAAACACTGCATTAGAAGGTATAGGTGGTATATCATTTGATTCTGATACTGGTGTGTTTTATATAATAGAAGAGGGTAAAAGAAGAAAAATGGTAAGTGAAGCTAGATCACTTGTATTTTCAATTTTATTTTAAGGATTAACAATGAGTTTAGAACAGATTAACATAGGAACTTTTGCAAATGATGGAACAGGCGATGACCTTAGAGAAGCCTTTCGTAAAGTAAACCTTAATTTTATAGATCTGGATCTAAGAGACGACGAGTCTACCACAGCAACTAATATCGGAACTATCGGCGAAGGAATATTTGCAAAGAAAAATAATTATGAATTACAATTTAAAAAACTCGTAGGCGGGTTTGATACTACTTTAACATCATCTGAAGATAAAATAACTATTGATGTAGATACTGGATTAAAGCGTATAGTTGTTGTTTCAGATAGTGGTAGTAAAATATTAGAAACCACTGACAACATTAATCTGTATGGTAGCGGAAGCATTTCTACAAGACTTGTTGGATCAACTTTAACTATAACATCAACATTTAACGAACTAAGTGAAGATACAACACCGGTTCTTGGAGGAAATTTAGATGCAGGCGGTAATACAATTACAAACTCACCTAGTATTTCAGCTACTAAATTTATAGGAACTCATGTAGGCAATGTTACAGATGCTAACGAAGCAGTATTAGTAAATGCTGCAACTGGTAAAATTACAGGACCGATTGCTAATCAAGTTGTAAATACAGCAGCATTAGAATTTGATTCACAAAATGCAAACGGATTTAAAGTTACACTAGCGCAGGGCAATTATTCAGCAGATAGAACTATAACACTTCCTAACGCAAATGGCGAATTAGCATTAAGAAGTGATATTCCTGCTGTTGTAGAAAATGAATGGAATTTTGGATTTTTAGGAGATACTATAGCTAGTGTACAAGAGTGGCTTTATGGCGATCCTGATGTAGACATGGGAACATTTGGAGATCCTGAAACAAGGACGATTGACTTAGGTGATCTTATTGTGTAAGGGAGACAATAAATGACACAAACCTCGTTATGGAGCACAACTTCAGGTTCTACGTTAAAAACAATTAATGAAGGCACTTACATAAATCTCTCTTTACCTATTGCTAACGGATTATCAGGTATCGAATTAGAACTGTTGAGTGGAAATTTACCTAAAGGGTCAGTTTTGGCTAATAATAGTATTAGAGGTACACTTGCAGAAGTAACATTAGATACCGAGTATGAATTTGTTATTCGTGCATTTTATCAAGGATACTTTGAAGATCAACATTTTAAGATTATTGTCGTGGGACCAGATAATCCAGCATGGATTAGCCAAGAAGGACTATTACCTGTAGGCCCAAATGACACATTGTTTATACTTGATAACGAATTTATTGATTTCCAATTGCTTGCAACTGACGACGATATATTAGCAGGACAAGTGTTAGATTTTTATATTGCAAATGATGACGGAGTATTACCTCCGGGACTTACACTTTCCCGTGATGGTAAAATTACAGGTACAACCGAACCGTTACTAAGTTTAGATAAAAGATATAGAGATAGCGGCTACGATGCTCAGCCATTCGGTGACATACCATTAGATTACGGACAGCGTAACCAAAGCGGATATAGTTCATTTTTTTATGATTCACAACCGTTTGGTTATTTTGAAGAACTACAAACGTATAAAAAATTAAATAGATATTATCCATTTGCTGTTACTGTAACAGATGGTATATCAGAAGTACGCAGAGAGTTTCAAATCTACGTAGTCGGTGATGATTTTCTAACAGCAGATAACACTGTGATGCAAGCTGGTACAGGGGTATTTAGAGCCGATACTACAAATGTAAGATCTCCAGTTTGGATTACACCGAGAAATTTAGGCATAAAGCGAGCAAACAATTACACAACTATATTTTTAGATATTATTGACGATCCAACGCTTGTGGGTACAGAAGTATTTGAACTAGAAGATTTTAACGACGACGGCAGTATTAGTGAATTACCTGAAGGATTAAGTTTACAAAGTAATACCGGTGAGATTTCAGGATACATTCCATATCAGCCTGCTGTAACTAAAAATTATAAATTTACAATCAAAGCAACACGTATACAAGTTGACTACGAAACTGTAACCGTATTTGGAACTTACTATGAAGATGTAGTAATGGGCGCTAAAGAATTTAAAATTTATAAAACTGACTTAACTGCATCTGATGGTATAAATGATTTAGAAGCATTAGTTAACAAGCAATTGTTTATTAATAATGCACTAGTAACTGTAACAGGTTATGATGATACTAACAATGATTATGATATTATAACACTACTTGAATCAGTATCGCCTAAAAGTAGTTTAGTAATTTTTAAAACTGCCCAACCTGGACAAAACTTTGTTTATGTAAATTCTATTCCACAATCGCAAAAAGACGAGTATGCAAATCGAACACTTAAAGTCGATGGAAATAGTTATGTGGTGCAAAGTATAAACAGATTCTTAACTTACGAAATTAATTCACATGCACTTGACAACACAACTGTAAATGATCTAAAAACATATTTACAAACTACATATGGTGGATCGTTAGTTGACTACGAAGTAAATATTGTCGAAAGCCATAGGTGGCAAGTTACACTACCAGATACATCTTTTACAAGATTCTTAGCCCAGTTTAAAGAAAAAATAAACGCATTTCTTACATATGACTCTAGTCCAGCTGAAATTACTATAGTTGCACGTAACTTTGATAAGATAACATTTAGTGGTAACATTGTTGCACAACTTGATAAAAATAGAAATATAGGTTTAGCTTTATTAAAAGATGACTTCTTTAAAAAGAATCTTATAGTTAGTAGTGTTGACGAAACCACACAACCAACTAAAAGTAAAACATTTGAACTTGCAGTAATAGGTGAAATAGATAGTAATATTGTTTGGAATACACCGGCTGATTTAGGAACTGTACAAACTAATAAACCTACATATTTGTTTGTTGAAGCAGAAACAGTTAATATTGAAAGTCCAATGCTTTACGACTTGACCGCAGGTACACTGCCACAAGGAATTGAACTATCATATCGAGGGTTACTAATAGGTAGTCCACAGACTTGGAAAGATAGTGCAAATGACTCTAGTGAATTTTTATACGAAGAAACATTTAAGTTTACAGTAAGAGCTAGAGATAGATTTGGACTGAATGCAACGTCACGTGAATTTACACTAAAAGTTGTCGAACCTACAAAAATGGAATATACTGACATTGTAGCAAAACCTTTATTAGAAACTACAATGCGTAAGTCATATAAAGAGTTTATGACAAACCCAGAAATATTTGATCAAACAAAAATATATAGAGTAAGCGATCCTATGTTTGGCATAAAGCGTGAAATGGAAATGCTTATATATGCAGGTATTGAAAAAAGTTTAATAGATGAATTTGTAAGTGCAGCAGCAAAGAATCATAAACGTAAAAAATATATATTAGGTGCACCAACAAAGGCAGTAGCAAAACAACCTGGACAGAATACTCCGATATACGAAGTTGTTTATATTCCTGTTATTGACACAGCAGAGAGCAAGACAGGTTTGACAAAAAAATCATTTAGTATCGAAACTAAGAATAAAATTACAGTTGACAGTGTACAGTATAGTGCTCTAGATGATAATTCAAAAATTGGATCTGGTGAAAGTGTACTTGCTATCGAAGGCAGAAATACTGTAAAATTTGTATACCAAAAAACTACAGGTACAATCTTAATCGAAACACGAGACGGTGATGTTAAACTTAACGTAGACAAAGACGACTTTGAAGTTGAACTTAGAGACGGTGGCGAAGCAGGTATATCAATAAAACTTGAACTATTAGATTCTGAGCCTAAGAGACTACGTCCTATCGCAAACACAATCAAAGTTGATAGTGATGCTATAAAAATAAGCCAGTCTACAGATAATGTTAGACATAGAGTAAGTTTAGAACATATGAGATCTAATATAAGAGCAATAGGCGATACTGATAGAGATTACTTACCGTTATGGATGCGTACACCACAAGACGGCGTTGTGCAAACTGAGCATACAAATGCAGTTGTATTATGTTATTGCAACCCGGGCGACTCGGATGCAATTATTAAAAATATTACAGAATCAAACTTTAACTTTAAAAATATAAATTTTGATTTAGATAGATATATTATTAAAAACAGCATAGAAGACGATAAAGAAAAATATATTCTATTTGCAAACTATCAATTCAACATTTAAATAAGTAATATTATGTTTAACCCACTTGTAGATAGTTTAACAGATCTTACCGATTCTGAAATCGAAGATAAAATTATTGAACTTAGTCGTAAATATTTTATGACACACAATCCTGCGGTTCAACAGCAAATAAATGTTATATTAGAAATGTTTAAAGATGAGTCAAGAGCAAGACAGGCGAAGCAATATAAAAAAATACAAGGAGATGACGATTCTCCACTTGACAATCTAATAAATGTAAGTTAAAATAAGAGTATGTTAATGAAAACTGATGACTTAGGTATTCCACGATTCTCTAACCGCGATCTTATCGATATGATCTATAGTGGTCATGCGGATAAAGTACACGTGGTATTGTGCGATGCAGATGACGATGTAGACAAGTTTAATGCCGCTATGGAAGAACAAGGTTTTGAAAAACTACAAAAGTATATTCCTCTAGATGTAGATCAAAAGACTTTTGACGGTGTATGTCAAAGTGAATGGTTTATGCCTGATGAATACAAAAACTTAAATGTATTAAACTGGCTACAAGCCACTTTAATGGAAAAACTACAAGACCCAGACGATAATAATATTTTAACAACAAAAGAATGGACAAGAGTTTGTGAAGAATACGAAGAATACAAAAAGCGTGGTATGCTTAACTTATTACGCTATATGGTATATCTAGTAGACTTTATGCGTGAGAATAACATTGTTTGGGGTGTAGGACGTGGATCTAGTGTAGCAAGTTATGTGCTGTATTTGATAGGTGTACATAAAATAAACTCAATCCAGTATGGCCTGGATTGGCGTGAATTCTTACGATAAATATGCATATAACAGGAGAATATAATGGCTAAAAATACACATACAAGCTTACGTGGTAAAACTGTAGACATGAGTTTACTACAGAAGAAAAATGAATTAACACCAGCAGTTGGTAATGCTAGAGTAAATGCACGTGGCGATACATTAGGTGCAGGCAATAAAATTATTAAAACAAGAGAAGAAGCATCTAAAGAATATTACGGATCTTCTGCTATTGTTCCAGATCAAGCACCAGC
>CAYVBV010000019.1:0-24179 GCA_964449745.1 uncultured Polynucleobacter sp.
ATGTGGCATTTAATTCAATCTTCATGCCACAATCTTAACTGTGATTAACTTTTCATTCGATTTTTAGGTGAACCATGCCCTCATTTGACGTTGTATGCGAACCAGACATGATTGAAGTCAAAAATGCTCTGGAACAAGCCAATAAAGAAATCTCAACTCGTTTTGACTTTAAAGGGTCTGATGCCCGCATCGAGCAAAAAGGTGAAGAACTGACTTTGTTTGGTGATGATGACTTTAAATTAAAACAAGTGCGTGATGTGTTACTCGCCAAATTAGCCAAGCGCAATGTGGATGTGCGCTTTTTGAAAGATGGCAAGCTAGAAAAAATTTCTGGTGACAAATTAAAGCAAGTGGTCGAGATTCAAAAAGGCATCAGCACTGAACTGGCCAAGAAAATTGTGCGCATCATCAAAGACAGCAAGATCAAAGTTCAAGCCAGCATCCAAGGCGATACCGTGCGCGTCACTGGTGCCAAACGCGATGACTTGCAGACCACCATGGCCATGCTACGTAAAGATGTGGAAGAAGCTCCTCTAGGTTTTAATAATTTTAGAGATTAAGGATTTTTAGAAATTTATCTTTAGAGATTCATCTCTAGAGTCTTATCATCAAAGGCCAAGTCAGACTAATTCGAAAAGCTTCAAAAGAAAAACCCCTTGAATTACTCAAGGGGTTTTAGCTTTAGGGCTTAGCTTAGTTGGGTCTTGATTTTGACTTATGCAAAGTTCTTTGCCACAAAGTCCCAGTTCACCAAGTTCCAAAATGCTTCCACATACTTAGGACGTGCGTTGCGGTAGTCCACATAGTAAGCGTGCTCCCAAACATCACAAGTCAATAATGGCTTAGCGTCTGTTGTTAAGGGTGTGGCTGCATTGCTGGTTGAAACCAAATCCAATGAGCCGTCGGCTTTTTTAACCAACCAAGCCCAACCAGAACCAAACGTGCCGACTGCGCACTTTGTAAATTCTTCTTTGAACTTGTCAAATGAACCCCATTTGGCATTGATGGCATCTGCCAAAGCACCTGTTGGGGCGCCACCACCATTGGGCTTTAGACCCATCCAGTAAAACGTATGGTTCCAAACCTGAGCAGAGTTATTAAAAATACCGCCAGAAGATTTCTTGACGATGTCTTCCAAGCTCATGTTTTCAAACTCAGTGCCTTTGATCAAGTTGTTCAAATTGGTGGCATAAGTTTGATGATGCTTACCGTAGTGAAACTCGAGAGTTTCTTTCGAAATATGTGGGGCCAATGCATCTAATGCATAAGGCAAGGTTGGCAATGTGTGTTCCATCTCTATCTCCTGTTGAATCGATCTTTGATTGAATCTTCGTAAACCATCATTCTATTCGTTTGGTTTTGTTTTTGCTAAAGCTTGCACTTTTGACAATTCCACTTGTGCAGACCCCAAGGCCAAATGAATATCTAAGCTTTGCCCTGCTTGAAGGGCCGCAGGATCCCTCAGCGCCTGACCTTCTTGGTTCATGAGTACTGCATAACCACGATCCAAGGTTCTTTGTGGGCTTAACAATTCCAAATGATCTTTCCAGCTGTCATGACGTTGGCGGTAGACATTCATACGGACCTGCCAAGATTGTTGCAAGCGTATGGTGAGTTGTTGAATTTTTTCTTGCATGCGCTCTGGATTGGGTAAAGCATGCTGTAAGCGCAAAGACAACTGATCCAATCGTTGAGCTTCACGATCGAGTCGTTGAGTCAGTCGCACTTGCATGCGTTGAGCCAAGACATCCAAATCTTGTAAAAGTGTTAAGCGATCAGGGGTTGCCAATTCTGCTGCACCGGTTGGTGTTGGGGCTCGCAAATCGGCCACAAAATCTGCAATCGTGAAATCCGTCTCATGCCCCACCCCAGAAACAATCGGCACTGGAGCAGAAGCAATGACTCTGGCCAATGCTTCATCATTGAATGCCCAAAGATCCTCAATACTGCCACCACCCCTCACCAGAAGAATGACATCCACTTCGCCTCGATTGGCAGCCTCATAGGAGGCTTCTAAGGCCTTGATGAGGGCTGGGGGTGCATCTACCCCTTGAACCAAACTTGGGAAAACTGTGATGGGGATATGAGGTGCCCTGCGCGACAAAGTGGTCAGAACATCTTTTAAGGCTGCCGCTTGCGCAGAAGTAATCACCGCAATGGCACGGGGATGCTTGGGCAAAGGTCGCTTTTTTTGCTCATCAAATAAACCCTCGGCATTGAGTTTTTCTTTGAGCTTTAAGAAGGCCTCATACAAGCCACCCTGACCCGCACGTCTCATCATGCCCACATTCAACTGCAAATCACCCCTGGGAACATATACAGAGATGTTAGCGGCCACTTCAATTAAATCTCCGTCTTTGGGGACAAAACCCACTTGAGTATTTCGGCCTCGGAACATGACACACCGTATTTGGCCTTCGGCATCCTTTAAAGAGAAATACCAATGGCCACTGTCATAAGACTTAAAGTTAGAAATCTCACCCCGAACCCAAACACTACCGATACCCTCTTCAAGAACACTCGCAATGGTGCGGTTTAGGTCGCCAACTCCGATAATTTCTCTTGATATTTCTGTCATTTGTCTACTTCAAATAAGTATTTATATGGCTTTACGGTTCAAAACTATCCACAGGCCCAATCTCTGACTAGCGCCCACGGCTTAAAAATCAATCAAAACCAGTCAAGTTCGTGCAAGTCATTGATTTTAAATTAATTTATTAATATATCAATGATGAAAATTAAATCTATCCACGAAGAATCAAGGGTTTATAGAAGAACTTAAACAAAGTTTTTCACATAGTTATCCACAAGCTTGATGTCTTCAAAAACCAGGTTTCTAAGCAAGGCCAAAAGCATCGTTTAAAGTATAGGCTATGTATAGCATCTTAATCGCCGCCGGATGGCCTGTTTGGCCACTTTTAATCACTTCCATCATTGCTTTGGCCATCCTCATTGAGCGCAGTTGGTTTTTACAGGCCAAACGCATAACACCCAAGCATGTGACCGAGGGAGCCATTCAGCTGGCTCATTCTGGCGCCCTAAAACAAGTCAAAAGCACTGAGGAAGCCAGCCAAACATTGGCTGATGCTGCCCCTATTGGCAAAATCTTGGCGGCTGCACTCTTGGCTTACGCCCAAGGTCAATCGCAAGGGAAAATCATTGAAGCCATGCAAGAGGCTGCTGAAGAAGTGACTTTGTTACTTGAGCGATATTTAGGTGCTTTGGCAACGATTGCAACCGTTGCGCCACTCTTAGGTCTATTTGGCACCGTCGTGGGCATGATCGAAATCTTTGCCAGTCAACAAGGCGCAAGCACCAACCCTCAACAGCTCGCCCACGGTATTTCCATTGCTTTGTACAACACCGCCTTTGGTTTATTGATTGCAATCCCTGCATATATTGGCTGGAGAGCCCTCAAAGCCATGGCAGAAAAGAGACAACGCGAATGCGATGTCGCTGCCAAAAAACTGTTGCAAGAATTAAACCGTCTTGGATGAGTATTTGAATCATGCTCTTTCAATCTCATTCAAGCAGTCTTTTCGCCAGTAAGAGAACAAACTCTGGCGCTCAAGCCAGCCCTCCAGAAATCAATTTGATTCCATTCATTGATGTGTTGTTGGTAATTCTGATTTTTTTGATGATCTCAACTACCTTCACACGTTATCAAGAGCTTTCGATTACATTACCGAACGCCGAGGGTGCGGCATCAAAAAGTAAACCCAAAGATATTTCGATTGCGATCTCTTCTGACGGAAGAGTGGCTGTAGATGGAAAACGAGTGGCGATGGACCAATTGACTCAAGCATTGAGTACATCTAACAAAAACACCGGTTCAGATAACGGCCCTATCGTGATCATTGCGGCCGATGGCAAAGCACCGCATCAAGCGGTGATGCAAGTGATGGAAGCCGCACGCAATGCCAATTTGCCAAATATTGTGTTTGCCACACAATCTAAGTCAAAGTAATCTTTGCCAATGAGCAACAGTCATTTTCTAAAAGCGCCGAAGTTTTGGGAAAAACGCGGAGTCTTGGCACGTTTACTCTGGCCTCTTTCAATTGTCTTCAAAACGCTGATTGCATTGCGTCAATCCTTGTATGAACTTCATTTACTCAAAAGTTCAAGCATTCGCGTTCCATTGGTGATTGTGGGAAATTTAAGAGTGGGTGGGACTGGTAAAACACCCTGTGTTTTAGCCATTGCCAAATCACTCAAAGCTCATGGCTTTGTCCCAGGGATTATTTCTAGAGGCTATCAAGCTTCTCGATCAAGTGATACGGCAATTGAAGTGACTCCACAATCATTGCCCTCTGAATGCGGCGATGAGCCTTGTTACATGGCACAACAACTTAACAATGAGCACATTCCTATTTTTATTCACCCTAAAAGAGTGTTAGCGGCACACATCCTTTTAGAGCAATACCCTCAAGTGAATGTGATGATTTGCGATGATGGTTTGCAACATTACGCACTTCAACGTTGGCCAGCCAGAGAAGGTGGCCGAGATATTGAGTTGATTGTGCGCGATGCTCGCGGTGAAGGGAATGCTTATTTATTGCCTGCAGGCCCCTTAAGAGAATCTCCCCATCGCTCCCGTGATGTCACTCTGAATCTTGGCACCAAAACTCCAAGTCCTCCCTACCTAGAAGACGCTCCTAATTTTGATTTGAAGATTCAGACTGGTTTGATCTATCAATTGCATTCACCCAGTCGACAAATGAAGTTGACTGAACTGAGTGAATTGATGACCCAAGAAAAAAATCAATCTTCACAAAATGATTGCGGATTATTAGTAGCTGCCGGCATGGGAAATCCACAAAAGTTCTTTGATTTGGTCAAGCATGCAGGTTGGTCCTTTGAGTCCATGCCTTTGCCTGACCATTATGACTTTGTGGTGAATCCGTTTGAAAAGTCTGATGCTGAAGTGATTTTGATCACTGAAAAAGATGCTGTGAAATGTGCACAGATGTCTCAATACATGCAGGATGAGCGCATCTGGGTCTTACCTGTTCATGTTGAATTACCAGAAGATTTTGTCGTACAAATGGTCGATATTTTGCGTCGCCCACAACCCTGATACCATTGCTTCATTCCTGAATCATTGCTTATTTTCTAAAAACATCATGGACAAACGCTTACTCGATATTTTGGTCTGCCCTATTTGCAAATCAAGCTTGCATCATGACTCTGAAAACAATGAATTGATTTGCAAAGCCGATCAATTGGCATTTCCGATACGTGATGGCATCCCCGTCATGCTGGTCGCTGAAGCACGCGAGTTAAATCCAGCCAAATAAAATGAGTCAAGCCACTTCTTTCATTGCCGTTATTCCTGCACGTCTAGCATCCACGCGTCTACCCAATAAACCTTTGGCAGACATTGGCGGCAAACCGATGGTGGTTCGAGTCGCAGAGCGCGCCTTGCAATCAGGCGCTTCCAAGGTGGTGGTGGCCGTTGATGATCAAAGCATTTACGATGCCTGCGTCCCATATGATCTTGATGTGCTGCTCACCAGCAAAGATCATCCGACAGGTACTGATCGACTGAGCGAAGTGGTGACACAACTCAAACTCAATGACGATCAAATTGTGGTGAATGTACAAGGCGACGAACCCTTAATCCCTCCTGCATTGATTAGTGATGTGGCCAAGACCTTGGCAAAGCATCCAGATGCAGCGATTGCCACCGCAGCCATCTTGATCAAGGATTTAGAGGAAGTGAACAATCCGAACGCAGTCAAAGTGGCTTTGGATAAAAATAATCGGGCACTGTATTTTTCACGGGCACCGATTCCCTACAGCCGAGATCCGCAGAAGTACTTGGCACAAAATTATCGCCATATTGGTATGTATGCCTATCGGGCAGGTTTTTTAAAAGCCTTTACACAATTGGCTGTTGCCCCCATCGAAGAAGCTGAGGCCCTAGAACAATTGAGGGCTTTGTGGCATGGCTACGCTATACAAGTTTTGCTAACTGAGAGCGCACCACCCCCTGGAGTAGACACCCAAGAGGATTTGGATAGGGTTCGCCGACTCATCAATGATTGGGGCAAATCCTAGTCCTAAAAATTCGCATTGAGGCTCAAATGATGGGAAAATCACTGGATTAGTGCAAAAGTCAGGTGAGCGTCAAATTTAGAGCCTAAGCTTGTCATTCGTTAAACTTTGCAAGACCAATTCAATAAAAAAAGGGAGTTAACCATGCGATTGATCCTATTGGGCGCACCAGGTGCCGGTAAAGGAACGCAGGCTAAATTTATTTGTGAGAAATTTGGTATTCCACAGATTTCTACGGGTGACATGTTGCGTGCAGCCGTGAAAGCGGGCACACCATTGGGTATCGAAGCCAAAAAAGTGATGGACTCTGGTGGCTTGGTCTCCGATGAAATCATCATTGGTTTGGTTAAAGATCGCTTAACTCAAGCCGATTGCGCTAAAGGTTATCTATTCGACGGTTTTCCAAGAACTATTCCTCAAGCTCAGGCCATGAAAGATGCGGGCGTACCGATTGATTACGTTTTAGAAATCGATGTACCCTTTAGCGCCATCATCGACCGCATGAGCGGACGTCGTGTGCACGTGGCCTCAGGACGCACCTATCACATCACCTTCAACCCACCTAAAGTGGCCGGTAAAGATGATGAAACAGGTGAAGACCTGATTCAGCGTGAAGATGACAAAGAAGAAACTGTTAAAAAGCGTTTAGATGTATATGACGCCCAAACACGTCCTTTAGTTGAGTACTACTCTTCATGGTCTAAAAACGGTGACCCATCAGCCAAGGTGCCTGCTCCTGCTTATCGCAAAGTAGAAGGCACTGGCAGCGTCGAGGCCATTACTGCGAGCGTCTTTGCTGCATTGAAGTAATTTTAAAAAGTAGCGCTTCATCAGTCGATTTTTAATCACTGATTGTTAAAAAGAATTGCTTCAAAACAAAAACCCCAAATCAATCAGATTTGGGGTTTTTGTTTGATACTTTGTTTCTTAATTTATTTTTTCTTTATTCAATTTCTTGCATTTTTTACTGCGCTTACTTTGCGTAATGCGTGGGGTCTTTGACTCCAGCGGCTTGGAATCCTTCTTTACGCAAACGACAAGATTCACATTGCCCGCAAGCCAAACCTTTTGCATCGGCCTGATAGCAAGACACTGTTTGCGAGAAATCAACTCCCAAGGATTGGCCTGTTTGAATGATTTGCGCCTTACTCATGCGAATAATCGGCGCATGAACTCTAAAACGCGTGGCTTCTTGATGAGACTCAACACCGACTTTGGTGGCTAAGTTCGCAGTTGCCTCAAATGATTGAACGTATTCAGGACGACAATCAGGATATCCAGAATAATCAACAGCATTGGCGCCAAAGAAAATGTCTAAACCACCCAAAGCCTCGGCCCAACCTAAGGCCACTGACAACATGATGGTGTTGCGCGCGGGCACATAAGTGATGGGGATTTCATTTTGAGGGCCCGGACTGGTAGGCACCGCAAACGCATCATCGGTTAAGGCCGAACCACCCACAAAACGGCGTAAGTCCAAATCGATGATCTCGTGCTTCACAGCACCCAACATCTTGGCCACACGAACCGCAGCATCTAATTCAGAGGAGTGTCGTTGACCATATCGAAAAGACAAAGCATAAGGGGTATAACCCACGGTCTTGGCGATGGCCAACACCGTGGCTGAATCCAAGCCACCGGATAAAAGCACAACAGCTGGCGCACCAGCTGTTCTTGCTTGCATAGAACTAAAGTCCGTCATCATGCAAATTATTTCAAGCGCTTCAACGCTTGCTTGGCCAAATCTGCCGCTTCACTCTCAGGGTATTTAGCGATGAGAGCTTCTAAAGTTTTCTTGCCAGCAGGTTTTTGACCTGATTCAATTTGGCTATTGGCCAAGGTCAACTGTGCATCAGGAACGCGACCATGCAAAGGATAGCGTTTGATCATGCTTTGCAGTGAGGCAATGGCTGACTTGTAATCCTTTTGGGCATATTCAGAGTTACCGAGCCAAAATTGAGCCAAAGGCCAATATGGGCTGCTCGGATACTTTTTGACAAAGCTCTGAAAACCACTATCAGCCTTCTTCAGGTTTCCATCCTGAAACGCTTTTAAAGCCGCCTCATAAGCTTCTTTTTCACCAGGTTGAACTTTGCCTTGAACACCCTCAATCTCCATGACTTGAGGCTCAAATTTCTTCAGGCGATCGTTTAAGTCAGTGTAAAAACTTTTTTGTTGAGCTGTTAACTCTTCAACTTGTTTTTCCAATAACTCAGAACGTCCACGTAATTTAGCTGTCTCTTGATTCAGCTCTTCCAAACGTCCTTGCATTTCAAGCTGAGCTCTTTGACTGGCAGTGAGTTGATTGCGTAAATCAATGATGGTTTTACGCGCCTCACTGTCTTCAAAAATGGCATGAGCTGAAGAACTAAAACCACTGAATGCAACAAAAACAACAGCGGCCATGGCCGCTGTTGAGATGTGCAGAAATTTAAATGACTGGTTCTGCATAAAGATAGTTCTCAAATGAGATTAATAAACGATGTCAGCGCGGCGATTTTCTTTCCAGGCTGCTTCGTTGCTACCTTGAGCTTTTGGCTTCTCTTTACCAAAACTCACAGCTTCCATTTGTGAATCAGCCACGCCTAGCAATGACAATGATTTGCGCACTGCTTCTGAACGACGTTGACCCAAGGCCAAGTTGTACTCAGTTGTACCGCGCTCATCCGTATTACCTTGAATCTTGATCTTGCGATCTTTATTAGCCTTTAAGTAATTGGCGTGAGCTTGCAAGGTTGCTTGGTACTCTGGCTTCACAGCATAGCTGTCAAAGTCGAAATAAACACTGCGCTTGAACAATGGGCTCTTTGGATCATTCCAAGGTTGTGAGCTGTAGTCTGTGCCCTTGCCATCAACGTCATCTAACTTGACGCCTGAAGCACAAGCTGTCAACAAAGCCACAGACAACAAAATAGTTGCGCGGCGAGCGATTGAAAATTGTTTCATGTAATTCTCCGAATAAATGAGTGTGTTTGTTTTGTTTCTAATTAATTTTGACGATGACTTCTTAACAACTGATTTGTATCTGTTTTTTGCTTAAAAAAGGTTTTAAAAAGCCTTTTTTAAGCAAAAGTGGCTATATCGTATCAAATCAGAATGAACTGTGGGGGTTTTTGCCCTTTAGTCCATAAATGGGCCCCAAGCGGGTTCCCGAATATCCGCCCCTGGCAAACTCAAGGTTTGTTTGTTTTGACCATCAATTGAAACCGCCATGAGGACTGGTTTACCACCGGCACGGGTGGCATACAGAATATAACGACCATTGGCGGCAAAAGTCGGCGTCTCATCACGCTGACCATCACTCAACGGGGTCACCTCTCCAGTGCTGAGGTCTTGCAAATGCAAACGATATGCTCCACCTACACGAGCGATGTAAGCCAAGTTCTTACCATCAGGAGATAAACGTGGGCTGGTCACAAAGCCGTGCTTGAAAGTCATGCGCTGAGCCGCACCGGCAGACTCACCTTCAACAGGCATGCGATAAATCTGTGGGCTACCACCACGATCACTGGTGAAGTAAATGAACTTACCATCGGGTGACCATTGCGGCTCTGTATCAATCGAGTTACCGCGGGTCAAACGCTTTAAACCAGACCCATTGGCATTGACTCTATAAATTTGCGTGTTGCCATCTCTTGATAAGGCCATGGCCAGTTGACTGCCATCCATGGACCATGACGGGGCACTGTTATTACCTTTTTGATTGGACAAAACGGTGCGACGACCAGTAGCCAGTTCATGCACGTAAATGACTGGTTTACGAGCCTCAAATGAAACATAGGCCACTTTTTTACCATCAGGTGACCATGCAGGAGAAATGATGGGCTCATTGCTCGAGAGTGCCGGTTTGGCGTTTTCACCATCAGAATCAGAAATGACCAAACGATGACTCTTACCCGAGCGAATCACATACGATAAACGTGTGGAGAAAATGCCACGCTCACCCAGAATTTTCTGAATGATGTCGTCAGCAATTTTGTGACCGGCCAAGCGTAGATCTTCAACACCCACCGTCACAACCAAACCACCCAAACTCTCGCCCTTACGAATATCAAATAATCGATAACGAATTTCAAAACGACCATCCGATAACTTCGTGACATTACCAACTGCTAGCGCATCTGCGCCACGCGCAGACCATGAACGATAATCAGGCGTGATATCCCAACCCAATTCAGCAGAGCCACTCTCAACATTTCGAATCGCGCCACTGCGAGTCAAATTGGCACGCACCACATCAGTGACTTTGACAGGAAGTTGGTTCTCATCGACAAAGCGCATCACAGCAACTGGAAACAATGATTGCCCAACTCCGGTGATTTCAATATTCATTTGTGCTTGAGCCTGAGGGACCAATGTCAAAGCCATCAAAGAAGCGTAAAGCAAAACAAACCAATGCTTAGCATGGCGCTTGAACTGGTCCAAGAATTTTTGTGTCATCTGCATTGTTTTCATCTCAAGTCTTTTCAATCTTTGGGCTTAAAGGTCAAACGAATTTGTTTTGGCACTTTGCCTTCATCATCTTTAGGCAATGTTTGTGCATCATCAATGGCTCTTAAAACCGCACGATCCCAAGCAGCATCCCCACTCGTTTTAAGAACCTTACGACTCACAATTGTGCCATCAGGTGCTAACTCTACCCCTACTTCCACTGCAGGGTTACCTGCCACCAAGGATGGATTAAAAACGATGAGTGGCAAAATCTTCTTACGCACTTTGTCGGCATAACCAGGTTTGGCGTTACCACCACCCCCAACACCATCCCCCACCACACCACCGCGACCACCCGCAGCACCTTCCTTGCCCGCAGCAGATCTCAAACGCGCCAGTTGTTCGGCACGCGCTTTGTTTTGAGCCAGGGCTTCTTTGCGCTCAGCTTCAGCCTTGGCTTTGTCTTTGGCTGCTTGTTGTTTTTGTTTGGCTAACTTTTCTTGTTCAGCTTTTTGCTTTTTGAGTTCTTTAGGATCGACTTTTTTGGCGGCTTTGACCTCTTCTTTTTTGGGCTCAGGCTTTTTGGGGGTTTCTTTTTTCTTCTTCAGTGCGATGTCTGCTTTTTCATCAGCATCAATCTTTGGATCAATGTTGGCAGGAGCACTTTTAATGACCGGAACGTTGTCCCAAATTTCTGCTTCAAGACCCGCGGGTGTTTGACTTTTCCAACTCAGACCCACTGTTAAAAATACGATGAGCAAAACATGCATGCCCATGGCCCACAAGAAAGCCTTACCAGTTCCAGGCTCGGCCTGAATACGGTTTCTGAGTGGAAATCCCGGAAATGCAGCTGCGCTCAATTAATGTCTCAGTGAGGTCTTAATTACTTTTAACTGCCAAACCAACGCGTTTGATGCCGTTTTCTTTCAAACGTGCCATCACATCCATGACGATCTCATACTTAATGGATTTATCTGCCGCAATCACCATGGGTTGATCCGGTGTCAGTTCAGCACGTTCACGAGCAAAGGCTCCAAGTTCAGCGCGACTGAGGGTTCTGTCGGCCTTGCCCTCGCTTTTAACCAGAATCACTTCTTCAGCAGAAATGTTGATCAATACTGGTGGCAAAGGTTGAACCTGTGCACCGCCTACGGTGGGCAAACTCACAATACCTGGGTTCACCATGGGTGTAGTGACCATAAAAATCACCAATAAAACTAACATCACATCAATGTAAGGCACCACATTGATGTCAGCCATGGCACGACGACCACGGCCAGATTTTCTTGAAATGCTTGCCATGATCAGCGCTCCTTATGAACGAGCGGGCTGTTGACGTTGCAAAATGTTTGAGAACTCTTCAATGAAAGTTTCAAAACGAATGGACAAACGATCAATGTCGGCCGCATTGCGGTTGTAAGCGACCACCGCTGGGATTGCAGCGAACAAACCAATCGCAGTCGCTACCAATGCTTCAGCAATACCCGGGGCCACGCTGGCCAAAGTCGCTTGTTGCACATTCGCTAAGCCTCGGAATGAGTTCATGATGCCCCAGACAGTTCCAAACAAACCAATGTATGGTGAAACAGAACCGACCGATGCCAAGAATGGCAGGTTGGCTTCTAAGGCATCCATCTCTCGTTGATACGCAGCTTTCATGGCACGACGAGCACCATCGATTTCTTTGCCTTTTAAGAATTCTTGCATGCCACTTTCAAAAATTCTTTCCAAGCTGGCTGCCTGCTCTTTATTGCGCATCGCGCCTTGCAACAAAGTATTTAAATCACCACCCGACCAAAAATCTCTTTCAAAACGCTCTGTGTCTTGACGCACCGCTTTGAGCGCCAAGCCTTTTCTGAAAATAATCGTCCAAGAAGCCACTGAAAGACCCAGCAATAAAAGCATCACGAGTTGCACCAAGATGCTGGCATTGAGAACAAGTGACAAAATTGATAAGTCTTGAGTGGCGTGCATACGAGTTATTTTCCGTAGTGAAGAATGTCGTTGGTGGGTGATTGGTGCTTAATCAGTGGTTTATTTTAAATACTTCGTTAAGGTTTCTAAAAAGGTCTCAATGACTTAAGACTTTCTATGCACTGCCAAAGGACCAGAGGCTTGGCAAGCAGGCATCATTTCAATCACATTGATGTTCACATGCGCTGGCAAGGTAGAAGCCCAATACACAGACTCGGCAATATCTGTGGCGGTTAATGCTTGCACACCGTCATACACCTTGGCGGCTTTTTCATCATCGCCTTTGAAACGCACATTGGAGAACTCAGTACCTGAGCATAAGCCTGGTGCAACATCAGTCACACGAATCGGTGTGCCCAATAAGTCAGACTTGAGATTTAAGCTGAACTGGCGCACAAATGCCTTGGTGCCACCGTAAACGTTGCCACCTGGATAAGGGTAACGACCAGCAATTGAACCGAGGTTAAACACATGGCCCGCACCACGATCAACCATGCCTGGCAAAAAGGCACGTGTCATGTACATCAATCCCTTGATGTTGGTGTCTACCATTTTTTCCCAATCATCCAAAGCCACTTTATGAGCAGGCTCCAATCCCAAGGCCAAACCAGCGTTGTTCACCAAGACATTGACTCCTGCAAAGTCTTTAGGCAATTGAGCTGGCAACGCAAATACCGCATCTTTATTGGTCACATCCAGAACAACGGTATGCAATCGAGCTTGCTGATCAGCTGGTAAAGACTTTTTGAGAGCCTCTAGACGATCTGCACGACGCCCTGCGGCAATCACTTTATGTCCTTCAGCCAAGTAACGCTTGGCAATGGCTTGTCCAAAACCTGCGGTTGCTCCAGTGACTAATACTGTTAAATGAGTCATTTTTGGTCTCCTTACGTGTTTTTTTGTATCATTTAGGTCTACAGAGTTTAGCGTATGCTAGCTACAAACTAGTTGATCCTCATAGAAAGCCCTAATCATGTTCCAGCGTAGTCAAACATTGGCCAAAACTGATCCCGCATTGTGGGATGCCATCCAAGCAGAAAATAAGCGTCAAGAAGACCATATTGAGCTGATCGCATCAGAAAACTATACCTCTCCAGCCGTTTTAGAGGCTCAAGGTTCTCAGTTAACCAATAAATACGCCGAAGGCTACCCAGGTAAGCGTTATTACGGTGGCTGTGAGTTTGTGGACGTGGCTGAACAGTTGGCAATTGACCGTTTGAAACAAATTTATGGCGCTGAAGCAGCCAACGTGCAACCACACTGTGGAGCTTCTGCCAATGAAGCTGTTTTCTTGGCCTTTTTAAAGCCAGGTGACACGATTTTGGGCATGAGTTTGGCAGAAGGTGGCCATTTAACACACGGTATGGCTTTGAACATGAGTGGTAAGTGGTTCAATGCCATCTCTTACGGCCTCAATGCGCGCGAAGAAATCGATTACGAGGCCATGGAGCGTTTGGCTCGTGAACACAAGCCTAAATTGATCATTGCTGGTGCTTCTGCGTATTCTTTACACATCGATTTTGAGCGTTTTGCCAAAGTGGCCAAAGAAGTCGGTGCGATTTTCATGGTGGACATGGCGCACTACTCAGGCTTGATTGCTGCGGGCGTTTACCCAAATCCTGTGCCTCATGCAGATATCGTGACGTCAACCACTCACAAGAGTTTGCGTGGCCCACGAGGCGGCATCATTTTGATGAAAGCTGAACACGAGAAAGCAATTAATTCAGCGATTTTCCCAGGCCTTCAAGGCGGTCCCTTGATGCACGTGATTGCAGCAAAAGCTGTTGCCTTCAAAGAAGCCTTGGAGCCAAGCTTTAAGGAGTATCAACAACAAGTGTTGGTGAACGCCAATGCCATGGCACAAACTTTGATCAAGCGTGGCTTGCGCATTGTTTCTTCTGGCACTCAATCTCATGTGATGTTGGTTGATTTGCGCGCCAAGAAAATCACCGGCAAAGAAGCAGAGCGTGTATTGGGCGAAGCTCACATCACTTGCAATAAGAATGCAATCCCAAATGATCCTGAAAAACCATTTGTGACCAGCGGCATTCGTTTGGGTTCACCCGCCATGACAACTCGTGGCTTCAAAGAAGCTGAAGCAGTACAAGTGGCCAACTGGATTGCAGATGTTTTGGATAACCCCAACGACGCTGCCAACATTGCTCGCGTGCGCGCCGAAGTGGCTGCTTTGACGAAGCGCTTCCCTGTTTACAGTAACTAAAGCAGAACAATGCATTGTCCTTTTTGCCAACACACCGATACTCAAGTATTAGATACTCGTGTATCGGAGGAAGGTGACGTCATCAAACGTCGTCGCCGTTGCGAAAAATGTGACAAACGTTTCACCACTTACGAGAAGGCTGAGTTAGCACTTCCTGCGATTGTGAAGAAAAATGGCAGTCGCGTGGAATATAACCGCAGCAAGATTGAAGGCTCCATGGGCATTGCCTTGCGCAAGCGCCCAGTCTCTGCAGAAGCTGTTGAGGAAGCGATACGTAACATCGAAGAACGCTTGCTTGCCACAGGTGAAAAAGAAATTGCCAGCGACCGCGTGGGTGAATTGGTCATGCGCGAACTTAAACGCTTAGATAAAGTCGCCTATATTCGCTTTGCCTCTGTATACAAGAGCTTTGCCGACATCGAATCATTTGAAAGCGCTTTAAAAGAGCTGAAGTAATTCATGCATCGTTCAAGTCTTTTGGCGAACGACATCAAAGCATCAGAAAATTCCTACACCACCGTGATGTCAATCTGACATTGCCTGAATGAGCCCTTGGCATCATTAAGTGATGTCAACTAGCTCATCATTTTCTAATCAAGGTTTCACTCTCATTGAGTTGCTCGTATCGCTTGCCATACTCAGCGGCTCTTACTGGATCATTTTTTCAAGCCAACAGTTTGTCGGTAGCTACACCCAAAAATTAGCACGTGACTTTCAAGAGTTGATCGATGAACAAAATCAACATGAATTAGCAATGGCAATTCTTCATGGGGGTGAAGAATGACGCTTCTTGAACTCATGATTTCCTCTTTGATGAGTAGCGCTATTTTGGCAAGCCTTGGTCACTCTAGCCTACAAATGTATCAATCCTTAGAAAGACAGCACACCCAAACCACTTTGCAAAATGAAGCCCTACAAGCCATGCAAATCATGGGGCAAGCAATACAAAACGCTGAAAATCCAGTAAGCCCAAGCACACAACAGAAACAATCAAAGGATGCTTTCAAACTGATGGTCAAAGACTCAGCTGGCATGAGCAACAGTCAAGTCAATCAATTTGTGATTCGCAAAGGTGCTGCGAGCATGGATGGCTCGGATGCTTTCTATACACATAGCAGTCTTGATGAAATTGCTTATCAAGCCTTCTTTGTCCAACAACAAGGTCATCATGAACAAAGAGATGGCGTGCTTTATTTGCAAACCAGGAACAAAAAAGGTCGCTTGCAAAATGATGCCTTGATTGGCCATGTTCAATCTATGCAGATACAAGTAGGGATTCTTCAAAATCACTCAATCGAGTGGCATGAGCCTTATGAACTGAGTGAAAAGGTCAGCAAAACCAAGCCACACTGGAATCAAGTGCGCGCCCTTCGTATTCACCTCAAACTAAAGAAAGGAAATCACCCTCTTGAACTTACTCGCATCTTTGCACTGCGCCACGCTCCCTAATCAATCAAACTTTCATTTAGCGGCCTTGTCATGCAATGACTTGAAGAAAGATTGCGGCGGATTTGTATTGCCGAGTGTTTTGGGCATGATTGGCATCATGGGCATTGCAACAGCTACCGCATTGAATCTGTCCGCAACACAAATCAGAATGATTCAAAGTGAAAAACAATACTTCAATCAATTCAAGCAGGCTGAAATTCAGTTGGTGAGTGCAGAAAAACAATTGATTCAAGGTCTTGATGCCAGTCATTTGGCCCACATTGAATCCTTCAAACCCAAGTACTTTCGTAATAAATCAGGAGTCACTAGCCATCATTACCGAATCACAACCAACAGCCCCAACCCGTCTGACTACTCTAAGGTCTCCCACCCCCACAAGACTCTTCAATTACAAAGCACTTTACGCATTGATGAACATCACAGTCATTCAAACACCAAGACAAAAAAGTCAGCAGCCAAAAACACGAAAGATCAAGCACGTCATGCACAACGACTTGGCTGGAGAGTCCTGCCTAGCTCAGTTGACTGATGCATCTCACCAACATTCAAAAGGTGGTCATTCACTCCTTGAGTTGATGATTTGTATCGCAATCATAGGCGTCATTGCAGGATTTGTAAGCCAACACCTCAATCAACAAATGGGACTTCTTCAACTCCAAAGAGTGGCCCATGCGTTCATTCAAGATGCTCAGTTTGCAAGACAACTATCGAGGCAATTGGGTCACGCCGTGACCATGAAACCATCCAACCCCAATCAGTCAAACGAGTGGGGCCTGGGGTGGGTGATTGGATATAAGAATCAACATGAATTCATCACATTAAAAGAATATTCACTCACAGATGATGACCCAAAGAGATTTGTCGTTGTTGCGAATGATTTACTCAAAGACAGTCAACAGTTCACCGATATCAGCGCCCCTGGCAAAGCTCGCCACCTGACTTTCAAGAATGGTCAAGCGGCTCTCATGAACAACGGAGGATTTGTGGCCAACCGCATCATTTGGCAACATCAACACCATCCCAATTTACAAATCCATGTGATTCTGGGCCCTGGTGGTCGGTGGCGAAGCTGTAACCCTCAAAGGGATACTCAAAAATGTCTGTAAAGTACCAGAATCACCTCTAAAATGAAGCATCCCGATTCACATTGAATTAACCGTCTATGTACACACCCCAAGATCATGACTTTATGAACATGGCTTTGGCGCAAGCGCAAAAAGCCCTGTTTTTAAGCAACCCCAATCCAAGGGTGGGATGTGTCATTGTTAAAAATCAGCAAGTTTTGGGTTTGGGCCACACTCAAATGGTTGGCTCTGATCATGCGGAAATCAATGCCCTGAAAGATGCCCAGGCCAAAGGTTTTGATGTGACTGGTGCAACGGTTTACGTGACACTTGAACCTTGTTGCCATCATGGTCGTACGCCACCTTGCACGGATAGTTTGATTGCTGCCAAAGTTTCTACCGTCATTGCTGCGATGACAGACCCCAACCCATTGGTCGCTGGTCAAGGATTAGAAATCCTCCGAGGGGCTGGCATTGAAGTGCGTTGCGGACTTCTTGAAAAAGAAGCTCAAGAACTCAATCTAGGCTTCATCAAACGCATGACCCAAAAGAAACCCTGGGTGCGCATGAAAATTGCAGCCAGCTTGGATGGTAAAACAGCGCTTCATAACGGCACCAGCCAATGGATTACCAGCCCTGATGCCAGACACGATGGTCATTTGTGGCGAGCCAGAGCTTGTTGCATTCTGACGGGCATCGGTACGGTCAAAGAAGACAACCCCCAACTCAATGTCAGAAATGTAGACACCCCAAGACAACCTATACGAGTCTTGATTGATTCATTTTTAGAAGTTCCGATGAATGCCAAGATTTTGGATGAATCCCTGGGTGGCCATACTGTGATTGTTTGTGGGCAAGTTGAAGAGAATCACTACAAAAATGTTGAGAAAGCTCTTAAAGAAAAAAATGTCACCCTCATCCAACTGGCAGACCCCAGCAATAAGGGTAAAGTGAATTTGTCAGCACTCTTTACTTACTTGGCCGAGAAATTACACGTCAATGAAGTGCATGTGGAAGCCGGCTTCAAACTGAATGGTTCGCTTTTAAGAGAACAATGCGTGGATGAATTATTGGTTTACATGGCTCCTAAACTATTGGGCGATGCACAAGGCATGGCAAACTTAGAAGCACTAACAAGGCTTGATCAGTTAGACGCTTGGAAATTCATTGAGCATCAAAGCGTTGGCGATGATGTGCGCTTGCGTTTAAAGAAAATTTAATACTTTTTTAATTTAATAATTAAGAGTCAACATCATATGTTCACAGGAATCATTCAAGCCATCGGAAAAATTGAGACCGTTGAAAAACTGGGCGATGGCTATCGTCTAAAGATTCATGCGGGTGACTTGGACATGAGCGACGTGCAATTGGGAGACAGCATTGCCTTGCAAGGCGCTTGCATGACTGTGGTTGAAATGACTTCTTCTCACTTTTCAATTGATATTTCTGCTGAATCGATTCAAAAAACAACTGGCTTGTCTGAACCCGGGTTTGTGAACTTAGAGAAAGCTTTGCGAGTGAACGATCGTTTAGGTGGTCATTTGGTCAGTGGCCATGTGGATGGTTTGGGTCACGTGATGTTGTTTGAACAAGTTCACACGAATGATCAAAATGCTCAAACCAACAAAAATGATGAAGGTTCATGGCATCTCGTGATTAAAGCCCCTCCCTCTTTGGCCAAATATTTGGCTTACAAAGGATCAATCGTGGTGAATGGCACCTCATTGACCGTCAATCAAATTGAGGATGTGGCTGATGGCTGTTTAATGCACATCAACTTGATTCCTCATACCCTCAAAAATACCACCCTGCAGTATCTTCAAAAGGGTCAGGCGGTGAATTTAGAAGTGGATTTAATTGCTCGATATGTCGAGCGCATGCTCAGCCAACAATGAGCCAAAGCCCTAAAAAACAGGGCATTTCTTCAAAAAAGCTTTAAAATCACGGGTCTATGCCTAACTCAGCCTATTGCCTCGCCAGTACCGAAGAAATCATTGCCGAAATGCGCGCCGGTCGCATGGTGATTTTGGTCGATGAAGAAGACCGAGAAAACGAGGGTGACCTTGTCCTGGCCGCTGATCATGTGACTCCAGAAGCGATTAATTTCATGGCCAAATATGGCCGTGGCTTGATTTGCTTGACGCTCACTCGCGAACGTTGCGAGCAACTCAATTTGCCTTTGATGGTGCGTGACAACACGGCCGCTCTGGGCACCAACTTCACGGTTTCTATTGAAGCAGCCGAAGGTGTCACCACAGGCATTTCTGCTGCTGATCGATCACACACGGTCAAAGTGGCTGTATCACCGAATGCCAAGCCTCGCGATATTGTGATGCCAGGACACATTTTTCCTTTGATGGCTCAAGCTGGCGGTGTATTGGTGAGATCTGGACACACCGAAGCAGGATGCGACTTGGCCGAATTGGCCGGTTGCAGTCCAACTTCCGTGATTTGCGAAATCATGAAAGATGATGGCGAGATGGCTCGCTTACCAGACCTGATTGAATTTGCCAAAGAGCATGATTTAAAAATTGGCACGATTGTTGATTTGATTCATTACCGCAGTCGCAATGAGAGCATCATCAGCCGTCAAGGAGTGAGAACTTTCAATACTCCTTGGGGGCCTTTGCAAGGCATTGCCTACAAAGACAGTCCGACGGGTTGCGCTCATTTGGCTTTGGTCAAAGGAGAACCCAATCCTCTGCAAGAGACTTTGGTGCGCGTTCATGAACCTGCCACGATTTTGGATATCTTAGAAACTGAATCGGCTAGCCACTCTTGGCCAGTGACTGAAGCGATCAAAACAATTGCCCAAAGCAATGCAGGAGCGATTGTGCTCTTGAACTGTGCCGGCTCAGCAGCAGTGAACACCGATGCATGGTTCAACCAATTGGGTAAGCTTGATGGCATTGCACCCGTGAACCCACAGAGAAAAACTGATTTTCGTACCTACGGTATTGGCGCCCAAATATTGAAAGATTTGGGCATACGCAAGATGAAGCTGTTGGCCAAACCTGGCAAATTACCCACCATGGCTGGTTACGATTTAGAAGTGACTGGGCATTTACCGTATCAGTCAAAATAAAACAGTTCAACAGTTGATTGGCTTGATTTAGTTAATTTTAGTTTCAGTAGTTTTTGTATTTGTAGTAGATTTAATTTCACCTCCACTCATTCATAAAGGTTCTTATGCCACTGTCTAATATTGATCGAATCGAAGCTGACTTAAATGGCCAAGATCTGTGCATTGGCATTGTTCAAGCTCGTTTCAACGCCCCCATTTGTGAAGCTTTGACACAAGCTTGCGTCAAAGAATTATTGGCCCTGGGCGTGGCTGAACCAGACATCGTGATCACCACAGTTCCTGGTGCATTAGAAATTCCATTGGCGTTGCAAAAACTGACTGAGAGTGGTGAGTTTGATGCTCTGATTGCTTTGGGTGCAGTGATACGAGGCGAAACCTATCACTTTGAATTGGTTTCCAATGAGTCAGGCGCTGGCATTACTCGCGTTGGCTTAGATTACGGTATTCCAATTGCCAATGGCGTATTGACCTGTGATACCGATGAGCAAGCACTGGCGCGCGTCATTGAAAAGGGACGTGATTGTGCTCGCACCGCTATTGAAATGGCCAATCTTTCGATTGGTTTAACTCCTGATGACGAGGTAGAAGACGATGAATAAATGACTCAATGAGTTCATTTAAGCATTCATTGAAAATTCGTTCACCCACCTTTGTCTAATGTTTTGAGCCTCTTATGAATTTTGACCCACAACAACTGAGCAAACCCATCTCTTCCACCACGGTGAAGCGTTCTTTGACGCCTCGTCGTCGGGCGCGTGAATATGCCTTACAAGGGGTGTACCAATGGTTGGTGATCAAGGCCGCAGGTGGTTTCGCTGATTACGCCACCATTGCCAAACAATTGGGTGAAGATCCTGGCTTTAAAAAAGCGCAACAAGATTTATTCAATCATTTGTTTGCGGGTGTCGTGAACCACTACGATACTTTAGAGAGCCAAATCAAAAAGCACATTGATCGCCCCATGGAAGAATTATCCCCCGTTGAATATGGCGCCCTATTGATTGCTGCCTTTGAACTCGCTCAAGACATCAGCGTGCCTTTTAAAGTGGCGATCAATGAAGCGGTGGAATTGGCCAAAGTCTTTGGGGGCACCGATGGTCACAAATATGTCAACGGTGTGCTAGATAAACTGGCCCAAGAACTCAGACCTCACGAGATGTAATAAGCCTTTGTTTGCAAAAAAGCTCCCGAAGGAGCTTTTTACTGAGTTTGAATTGCTATTGAGTTCAAGCTTAAAACTGGCTACGAACTCCGGCCACTTTCAGTGCAGCGGCTTGTCTTAAGCGCTCACGCTCAGCCAATACTTTTTCACCATAGCCACCATCATTGATGAAGATGGACGAGGCACCTACGTACAAACGTAAGCCTGCGTGTAAAGAGCCACCTTTGGCGATGTACTCACGCAAAATCAAAGAACCGACACGCATATTGGCATCGGGATCCAATGCTGCTTCATGACCTCCAAAGAGTTCATATTTTTCAACGTGAACCCTGGTCATCACTTGCATTAAACCCTGCGCACCCTTTTTGCTCTCTGCAAACGGGTTAAAACTAGATTCAACGGCGGTGACCGCCAAAATTAAAGTAGGGTCAAGACCGACTTCACGACTCACTGTCATGGCCTTATCCACAAAATCCAAGCTGGCTGTATGAGCAATCTTGTATTTATTGGATAAATAACGGGCCACGGCTTGACGCTCAGCAGCTGTTTTCAGGATGGTGGGGTCAATGGCTTGGCTATCAACCATGCTGGTAGGTATCTTGGCAGCTTGAGGGGCCACTGAGGGCACTGGCTCAAAACTGTCTTTAAAGATTTGATAGGCTTCGGCTGGGATTAACCAAGAAGCCAATTCAACACGCATGGGCTGGTTCATCCACATGGCAATGGCCATGAAAGTGGCCAAAACACCAAAAGAACTCATCAAGCCATTGAATTTGGCTTTGAGAGTCGATAGGGATAGAACGGGCACAGAGCTGTCTCTGTCCTTCGTTACCACCTCAGTCATCTTTAATGTGTTTGTGTTCATTTTTAGTCACCATCAAAAAATGTATTTAGTACTGCGTACTGATTTCAAACAAGGTTCAAAATTGGTGCAGCGCAACATCTCTTAAAGTTGATGCATCTTAGGAAGACTTATATACCCTGTCAAGAATATAGAAAACTATATTAATTCTATTTAGTTATTAAAAGACTGTATAAAGCATCATGCTTTCTGTGGATAAGCCAGGTGAGTCATTGACAGATAAGCACTAATTTTATGTTAGTGAGTACTAATTTTATATTTTGAAAAACCTAGATTTAGTCATTTTTTTTGCCTTCAAACCATAGATTGATTGCCTACCCCCATTATTACTAGGGTTTTTCCTAGGGATTTGAATTGCTTGTCTTCGACACAAGAAGGCATGCTAACCTTGAGGCTAATAGGTTCAGTGAGGCATTCACTGACACAATCTAACTAACAAGAAAAAACTCGAGACAATTCGCTTAATAAAAAGACAATCACACCAAATCACATCTCATGACCATGAAACAAGCTCAATTTGCCGTTCACAATCCCGCCAACCAAGCCATCATTGCTCAAGTCCCCAATATGGGTCCGACTGAAGCCTTGGCAGCTGTTCAGAAAGCTCATCTGGCCTTACCGGCCTGGAGAGCAAAGACTGGTAAAGAACGAGCCCAGATCTTGAGAAAGTGGTTTGACCTCATCAATCGTGATGCTGAGCGCTTGGCCACCCTCATGACTGAAGAGCAAGGCAAAGCCCTGATGGAGGCCAAAGGGGAAGTGACTTACGCAGCCTCCTTTATTGAGTGGTTTGCTGAAGAAGCTAAACGGGTGATGGGGGCCATTCCAGCGAGCCCATGGAAAGACAAGCGCATGATGGTCTTAAAGCAACCCATTGGCGTCTGCGTTTCGATTACCCCATGGAACTTTCCATTGGCAATGATTACCCGCAAAGTGGCCCCTGCCATTGCTGCAGGTTGCACGATTGTGATCAAACCTGCCGAGCAAACACCTTTATCTGCTCTGGCCTTGGCTGAACTGGCCCACGAAGCCGGTATCCCAGAGGGTGTTCTCAATGTCATCACAGCCGATGCTGGTAATTCAGTGGCCATTGGTCAGGCGTTGTGCAACTCCCCCCTGGTTCGCCACTTATCTTTCACTGGGTCAACGGAGGTCGGTCGAATTTTGATGGCGCAATGTGCGCCGACAGTTAAAAAAGTGGCTCTAGAGTTGGGAGGACATGCGCCCTTCATTGTTTTTGAAGATGCTGATTTGGATCAGGCCGTTGAAGGTGCTGTTCAATCGAAATACAGGAATGCTGGGCAAACTTGTGTGTGCACCAATCGCTTTTATGTTCATGAAAGTCTTCACGACGCTTTTGTTGAAAAATTAGCCTCGGCCTCAAAACGCATTGTGGTGGGACCAGGACTGAATAAAGGAGTGCAATTGGGACCACTGATTGATGAAGCGGCGGTTCAGAAAGTAGAAAAACATGTCAAAGACGCCACAGACCAAGGGGCACGACTCATCACGGGAGGTCAACGTCACCCTTTAGGCGGCACCTTTTATGAACCAACTGTCTTGGCAGGCGTTAAAAAAGGCATGCTGATTACCCAGGAAGAAACTTTTGGCCCTGTGGCGGCAGTGATTCCATTCAAGGATGAAGCAGAAGTGATTGAAATGGCCAATGACAGTGAGTTTGGCTTGGCGTCTTACTTTTACAGCCGTGATATGGGTCGCATCTGGCGTGTGGCCGAAGCACTTGAATTTGGCATGGTCGGGGTCAACACCGGAGTAATCTCTAATGAAGTGGCACCATTTGGTGGTGTCAAACAATCAGGACTGGGCCGAGAAGGCAGCGTGTGGGGAATGGACGAGTACCTAGAAATGAAATA
>CAYVBV010000020.1:0-23548 GCA_964449745.1 uncultured Polynucleobacter sp.
AAACGAACAAATCATTAACCCTTTTAACCACAAGACATGAAGCCTACTGAGCGCAGTTTCTCTCCCTCCCTTATTTTTGCTCAGGGGTGTCTTGTGGTTTTCTTCTATTCACTCAAGCAAAGAGTCTCATGAAAATTGCCATAGTCGGAGCCGGAATTTCCGGTCTAGGTTGCGCTTACGCACTGAGTAAAAATAAAGAATTTGATATCACCTTGTATGAAAGCGACGATCACATTGGCGGACATAGCAACACCATTGATTTGGCGCTGAATACACCTCAAGGCATGGTCACGCATGGCATTGATACTGGGTTCTTGGTTTTTAATCAAAGAACTTACCCAAGGCTATTGAGGTTGTTTCATGAATTAAATGTTGAGATTGCCAAATCAGAGATGTCGTTTTCTGTCTCCATTCCTAAAAAAGATGGTGACATACTTGAATGGGCTGGCACAAACATTGATTCCTTATTTGCGCAACGACAAAATATCATCAGCCCATCTTTTTTAAAGATGGTCAAAGACATCATTAAATTCAACCGTCTTTGTACAGATTTGGCGAATGATAAAAAATTAGACCAACTTGATTTATCAGTGGGTAACTTCTTAGATCAGCATCGCCTCAGCCAAGAATTCCGAGATTGGTATTTTTTACCCATGGTAGGCGCCATCTGGTCATGCCCAGTTGCCCAAATGTTAAATTTTCCAATTTCAACCATGATTCGGTTTTGCTCCAATCATGGCTTGATTCAAATATCAGATAGACCGCAATGGCTAACCGTAAAAGGTGGCTCTAGAGAATATGTGAGAAAAATAGTTGCGCACATTGAAAATCATGGGGGCAAATTCAAACGCTCTCAAGTTAAATCAGTGATTAGAAAAAATAATACTGTAGAAATAATTTCAGATACAGAAACGAATATCTACGACCATGTGGTGATGGCATGTCACAGCGATCAAGCTTTAAAGGCTTTATCTGACGCCAGCAAAGATGAGGCTGATATTTTAGGATCGATTCACTATCAAGATAATCGAGCCGTTCTTCATACTGATAGCTCAGTGCTGCCTAAAAATAAAAAATGCTGGTCAGCCTGGAATTACACAAGCACTCAAAACGAAAATCTTCAAGATAAATTGGTCTGCGTCAATTACTTAATCAATAAACTGCAACCATTACCAACTACTTGGGCAGACCAAGCAGTCATTGTTAGCTTGAACCCAGTTCAAGAACCTCTAAAAAATATGGTGCGCGCTGATATTCATTATGCGCATCCAATTTTTGATGAGGCGGCCATTAAAGCGCAACATCAATTACCGATGATTCAAGGCAATAAAAACACATGGTTTTGTGGAGCATGGACGGGTTACGGATTTCATGAGGATGGCCTTCGCTCTGGGGAATTGGTCGCTGAAGCGCTCACAGAAATGATTCACCTTCCGGCCAAACAAGCTATCGCTGCATGAGTATTGCCAAGATATGTTTTGGGCAAGTTAGACATGCACGCTTAAAGCCTGCTAAAAACGCCTTTTCTTACTCAGTATTTACTTTGCGCATCCCGATGCGGGTTCGTGCAAAGTCACCCCAAGGCATTTCATCGTTTGGGGTGGGAGATAACCGTTGGTCTTGGCTTTCATTTTTTGACAAAGATCATGGGCAAGGCAAAGAAAATTCACTCGAATGGGCCTTGAATCTCGTCAAGTCACAAGGTATCAAGGACATTGATGGGGAGGTTTGGCTACAAACCTTTCCACGCGTTCTTGGATATGTTTTCAATCCAGTCAGCTTTTGGTTTTTCGAAAATTCTTCAGGAGAGCTTAAGGCAATTTTAGCTGAGGTCAACAATACATTTGGTGAAAGACATTGTTACTTATTAAGCCATCCTGATGGTAGATCAATTCAATGGGGCGAAAGCTTTTCTTCGAATAAGGTTTTTCATGTGTCACCGTTTTGCGAGGTAAAGGGTCATTATGTGTTTCGCTTTTTTTCAAAACATGAGAGCGGCCAACATATTGCTCGAATTGAGTACCATGACCAAGGACCTTTACTGATCACAAGCATCAACGGGCTTGAAAATACACTAAATTGGAAAACACTTTTATGGTCTGCATTTCGCTACCCCGCCATGAGCTTTGGTGTCATTGCTCGTATTCACTGGCAAGCTCTGCGCTTATGGCTCAAAGGTGTTAAATTTCACAGTAAGCCTGTACCACCCTCTACAGAAGTTAGCCAATGAACTCAAATATTGAAGTCATCCAAGAATTTTCTGCAGCGCTTCCATGGCACGCAAAAGCAGTGCTATCTCTTTTACAAAAAATTCAAGTGGGCACACTCAGACTTTACAGCCCGTCTGGAGAGCTATTTACCTTCAAAGGATCTCAAGCGGGCCCTGAGGCAACTATTCACATTCACGATTGGAACGTTTGTAAAGCTTGCTTAAAAGCTGGCGATATCGGTTTCTCTGAGGCATATATCGATGGTCTTTGGGACTCATCAGACATCCAAACACTTTTGAGATTGTTCTTAGCCAATAGAAATATTATTGAGAAAGCAATCTATGGCAGTTGGTGGGGACGATTAGGTTATCGCATTAAGCACTGTCTAAATAAGAACTCTAAATCTGGTAGCAAAAAAAATATTCACGCTCACTATGATATTGGAAATGCCTTTTATTCATTATGGCTTGATCCAAGCATGACATATTCAAGCGCCTGCTTTGATAATCAAGATATTCCACTGATTGAAGCGCAGCAAAAAAAGTATCAAAAAATCATCGATTCTTTAACTGTTCAAGCAGGTGAAAAAATTCTAGAGGTCGGGTGTGGCTGGGGTGGCCTGATGGAAGTGGCAACTCTCCAGGGAATTCATATTGATTGCTTGACCATCTCTGAAGAGCAAGCCAAATACGCCAAAGAGCGTATCGCCAGAATAGGTTCACAATCAGCCCACCATGGAAATGCTGAAATTTTGATTGAAGATTACAGAGACCATCAAGAACAATATGATGGGATTGCCTCCATTGAAATGTTCGAAGCTGTTGGTGAAGCTTATTGGCCGAGCTATTTTGAAATGATTCATCGATGCTTAAAGCCCGGCAAAAAAGCATGCATACAAACCATTGTCATTGCAGATGAATTATTTGATAAATATAGAAATAGTTCAGACTTTATTCAGCAATATGTATTTCCAGGCGGCATGTTGCCATCCGTTGATAAATTTAAACAAGCAGCCATCAAGCAAGGCTTGATTGTTGAATCAGCCTATTCATTTGGTCAGGACTATCAAAAAACCTTATGTTTATGGCATGAAAAATTTAATCAACAACTAGAAAAAATCAAAGCACAGGGATTTGATCAGAAGTTCATTAGACTCTGGAATCTTTACTTGATGTACTGCGCTGCTGGATTTGCTGAAAAAAGTACGGACGTGATTCAATTTACACTTTCCAAACCCAATTGATATGAGCCTTAATCAGCGGATCATTAGCTTTTATAACAAGCGGATTTGGATTATTGGTGCATCCAGTGGCATTGGCGAAGCCTGTGCCCATGCATTTCTAAGCCATGGCGCTAAAGTAGCCATCAGTGCCAGACGCATTGAAAAATTAGAAAAAATTCAAAAGCGCTGGCCAGCCGATCAATGTTTACCTATAACGGCTGATGTTCAAGAACATGAAGCATTACTTTCTGCTCATGCAACAATCGAAAAAGAGTGGGGTGGCATTGATTTAATGTTATATGTTGCCGGCATTTATGAACCGATGCGTGCAGACAATTTTGACTTGAGCAAAGCCAAGCAAATGATTAACACCAACATCGTTGGCGCAATGTCTGCCTGCTCTATTGTTTTACCTCGTATGTTAGAAAATCAACAGGGTGGCATTGCGATTGTTAGTAGCGTTGCTGGCTACAGCGGGCTTCCTCAAGCTCTTGTATATGGCCCCACAAAGGCAGCCATGATCAACTACTGCGAAACGCTTTACTATGATTTAAAGCCCAAAGGAATTAATGTCTATATGATCAATCCTGGCTTTGTAGAAACAGAAGCCACTGCAAAGAATGATTTTGAAATGCCCGCATTGATTAGCGCCTCAAAAGCAGCTGAGGAAATACTAGATGGTATACAAGCAGGTCAATTTGATATTCATTTTCCAAAACGTTTTTCTAGATTTCTAAAATTTCTTCGCTTGCTGCCTTATCCAGCCTACTTCTATTTGCTGAAGAAATTCATCAAGATTTAAATGATGAGCCCTCATATTCAAACACTTATTTATCAATTTGAATCAGTCACTCTTGATTCGGTTGATCAATTGGTGGCTCTTTATGCCCCGCAAGCATTTTTTAAAGATCCATTCAATGAGGTCACGGGAAAGGAACATATTCGTCATATCTTTACGAATATGTTCTCACAAGTGAATCATCCAAGATTTCGGATTCTAGGAGTTCTAGAGGAAAACACTCGAGCTTGCCTAACTTGGGAGTTTCTCTTTGAGTTCAAATCTTCACCCAGCAAAGCCCAAACCATCCGAGGTTGCACATGGTTTACCTTCAATGATTCCGGCTTAATTCTGAGTCATCGAGATTATTGGGATGCTGCTGAGGAGCTTTATGAAAAATTGCCCTATCTAGGGCGCTTGATGAAGTGGCTAAAGAAAAAGGCCCAACATTAGGGCCCTTTATCTCATTTAATACACTCAGTTTTAATTTTTTTCTTTTCTGGCTTTATTAACCAAAAAATCCATGGCCTGAATGGCTCTTGCCTTTGAACCACCCGCAATGGAAGGTGATGTCATATATTTACCCTGAACGGCCACAGTAGGAACGCCGTCAATTCTATAAGCTTTAGCGATTTGATTCCCTGCTCGTGCTTTTGAAATGACTGTAAAAGATTTAAAAGCCTTCAAGAAGCTTTGTCGATCCACGCCTTGACTTGCCACCCAATCAGTAATTTCTGCCTCTGCCAATAGTTTTTTCTTACCCACATGAATAGCCTCCATTACCTTGGCATGTAAATCTGATTTGCCTAAACTTTCTAAGGCATAAAACAATTGGCTATGGGGCAACAACTCATCTCTAAATGCAACAGGAACTTTTTTAACAACGACATCTTTACCCTGTTTTTTAATCCAAGCACTTAATTCAGGTTCAAAATCGTGACAATGAGGGCAACCGTACCAAAAAAATTCAAGAACTTCTACTTTCCCCTTGGCCTCAATTGCTTGAGCAACTGGCAAAACTCGGTAATCAAAACCCTCTTCAATAGGTCTAGTCTGAGCAAAAGCTGAAGTGGATAAACCTATGCAAATCAGACTCAATAGTGTTCGCTTAATTAAACGAATGAATGTATTTGGATTCATGATGATTAATTAGATTTGTTGATGCGAATAATTGTAGAAGTAATCCCGGCGCTTTGCAGGCTGGCTCTAACTTTTGTTACTTCATTCTGTCCAATATATGGACCAACGCGCACACGCCACATCATGACACCATCTACCTCACGCTCCGAAATCAATGCCTCTAAGCCCTGCATAGCTAACTTGGCTTTTTGACTTTGCGCTTCCTCTTGATTTCTGTAAGCTCCCGTTTGAAGCCAATATTCTGGTCCTTGTGTTGCGGCAGCAATTGAAGCAATTGGATCTTTAGGAGCTGACTCACTTGGTAAAGGCACTTTGCTTTGCAAGGGCTTGTTCAAATTAGGCTTATCCTCAACCTGAACCTCTCCTTCTTCAATGGCTTCTGCTGGCTGAGTTTTGCTAACAGATTCAGGCGCTCTCAGGTTCAATTTGGGCTCAGGTGCACCCTTAGTCAGAGTAATAGCAACTCCCACAGCAATGGCTAAACCCAATAATAGGCCAAGAACAAAGCCCATGAGAGTGCCACCTGATGAGGCACCTTGAAGTTGATTATTTTGAGCGCTTACTTTCATGCCGTCTCCTTACATTTTTTCAGGTGCTGAAACACCCAGTACCTCTAGACCATTGGCAATCACTTGCTTGGTTCCTGACAACAGCGCCAAACGTGCCAAACGAAGATTTTCATCTTCGACCAACACTCTATCAGCGTTATAAAAAGTATGGAAATCACTAGCCAAATCTCTTAAATAAAACGCCACAGAGTGTGGGGTCATGTCTTTTGCAGCTTCAGCTAGAACATTAGGATATTCAGCTAGACGACTCAATAGGGCGTTCGAAGCTGGGCTATCTAATAAATTAAGTTGAGCCTTCTGAAGACTAGCCTCATCCCCTGCCCACTGCCTCAAAATTGAACATATTCTGGCGTGCGCATATTGCACATAAAAAACTGGATTTTCATCATTTTGTTTTAAGGCCAAATCGACATCAAATACAAACTCAGTGTCTGCCTTTCGCGAAATCAAGAAAAATCTAACTGCATCTCTACCGCGACGAATCGCATCAGTGCGCTGCTCATCATTCATGGATGAATCAACACCGCCGGACCACTCAATTAAATCTCTAACAGTCACATAAGAACCTGCGCGCTTAGATATCTTTACCTCTTCCCCACCCTTCATGACTGTGACCATTTTATGAAGCACATAGTTGGGATAATCTTTGGGAATATTCCAAGACCGTTTTTGTGCGACACCCTGAATACCAGAGCGAACTCGAGCAATGGTGCCGTGATGGTCGCTGCCTTGAATATTAATTACATGAGTAAAGCCTCTAGACCATTTGCTCGCGTGATAAGCCACGTCAGGCACAAAATAGGTATAACTGCCATCTGATTTTTTCATGACACGATCTTTGTCATCACCATCATCGGTAGTTCTCAACCAAAGAGCGCCCTCAGATTCATAAGTCTTGCCAATAGCCTCTAAATCAGCAACAACCGAGGCAACTCCTCCATCGGTGTACAAAGACGATTCCAAGTAATAACAATCAAACTTCACACCAAAAGCTTGTAAGTCAATATCTTGTTCACGTCGCAAATAAGCCACAGCAAAATGTTTGATTGAGTCAAAATCGTTGATGTCGCCCTTGCTTTGAACCGGCAATCCATCTGCAGCTGCTACTGTAGACTTGGACAAATACTCTTTAGCAATATCGGCAATGTATTCGCCGTTGTAAGCTGATTCAGGCCAATCTTTATCTCCTGGGTTGATGCCTTTTGCCCTGGCCTGAACAGATACCGCCAAATTCTGAATTTGAACACCCGCATCGTTGTAATAAAACTCTTTATGAACAAACCAACCTTGGGTTTTTAAAATATTAGAAAGGGCATCACCTAAAGCTGCTTGTCGACCATGCCCAACATGCAAAGGTCCTGTTGGATTGGCAGACACAAACTCAATCAATACTTTTTGACCATTTTCGGCTTGCTGACCAAAACAAGTCCTTTCAGCAAAAATTTGATTGATGACTTTAGATTTGGCTGCTTGAGTTAAACGTAAATTGATAAAACCAGGGCCAGCAATTTCAACACCGGCCAATAAATCATTAAAACCTTGTTGATTTTTTAATTCATCAACAAAAGACTGCGCCAATTCTCTGGGATTTGTTTTCCATCCTTTTGCCAATTGCATCGCAATATTGGTTGCAACATCGCCATGATCCGCCACCTTTGGGCGCTCCAAATGAGGTATTACCAATGAATCAGGATCAATGCCGCGACTTTTAGCAATGGTTGCTAAAGCTTGCTGCATAAGATTGATAAGTTGTTGTTTGATGACAGGTAGCATAGAGAATTAGTTTATCAGTTAACTTTTGGTGTTAATCTTTGCGAATGTTATATAAATTTCAATGTAAAAAATCTGCTGATGTATTGATGCTCGAAGATTTGACGCAAGTCATCTTTGAAATCATTCATAAACCTCTTGAACCTCGAGGAATTTTTTTAGTTGAACAATTACCACTTGCCATCCAATCTCTTGAAGATGCCATTGAGGCAGATCTTGAATTCAAAAAACAAGCATCAAATTTTAATTCTGACCACTCAGAGGAAGATGAAAAACCATCTTCAATCAAACAATATAGACTAGGACAACGAGCGTTTCCCTTCTTAAAATTACTCAAAGAAGCCTTGATGAACGAAGAACCCATCACTTGGGGCGTTTAATAAAGTCAGCTTGCTGATCCTCACCCACTCTTCCCACATCAAAATACTGGGCATTTGGATTGGCAATATAGAAACCGCTTACGCTGGATGCTGGGGTCATTGCCATTGACTCAGTCAAGGCCATATCAATTTCATCCGCCACCAAAACTTCAAACATGTCTTTTTTGACCAAATGATCTGGACAAGCAGGGTAACCCGGGGCAGGTCGTATGCCCACATACTTTTCTTCAATCAACTCTTCATTGCTTAAGGTTTCGTTTGAAACATAGCCCCAGAGCTCTGTTCTGACTCTTTGATGCATTTTTTCAGCAAAAGCTTCAGCGAGTCGATCGGCCAAGGCCTTCAACATAATCGCGCTGTAGTCATCATGCTGTTGCTCAAACTCTCTGAGCTTTTTCTCAATTGCATGACCAGCCGTTACTGCAAACATGCCGACATAATCAGCAACACCAGACTCTTTAGGCGCAACATAGTCTGCCAAACAACGATTAGGCTTTTTGACGCCGTCCACAACAGGGCGATCGCTTTGTTGCCTGAAGTTTTTCCAAGTCAACAAAACTTTTTGCCTTGTTTCATCAGCATAAATTTTAATGTCATCGCCCACGCTATTGGCTGGATATAAACCCACAATGGCATGCGCTTGCAACCATCGACCTTGAATAATTTTTTGCAACATCTGCTGCGCATCATTAAATACTTTTTGTGCAGACTCACCCACAATCTCATCGTTCAAGATTTGTGGATATTTCCCTGCCAAGTCCCAAGTTTGGAAGAATGGAGTCCAATCAATGCACTCCGCAATTTCTGCCAAATCATAATTTTTGAAAACTCTGCGCCCAATAAACTTAGGCTTAATAATTGTTTCTTGATCCCAAGCAATGATCTCTTTATTGGCTCTTGCCTCTTCAATTGAAATAAGTGGCGTTTGCTTTTTATTGGCATGCTGCTCACGCACGCGCTGATACTCAACTTGTAAATCTGCAATGTATTTTTCAGAGCCTTCTTCAGACAAAAGACTTGAAGCAACAGAAACAGCTCTGGACGCATCAGGCACATAAACCACTGGCCCCTCATAGTGAGGTGCAATCTTCACAGCGGTATGTACTCTTGATGTGGTTGCCCCACCAATCATCAATGGCATTTTTCTTGATTTGAAATAATCATCACGTTGCATCTCTTGCGCAACATAAGCCATCTCTTCAAGTGATGGAGTAATCAAACCAGACAAGCCAATCATGTCTGCTTTTTCTTCTTTGGCCTTCTTTAATATTTCATTACATGGCACCATCACGCCCATGTTGACAACATCAAAGTTATTGCACTGTAAAACCACTGTGACAATATTTTTACCAATATCGTGAACGTCGCCTTTGACCGTGGCCATGATGATTTTTCCGCGAGAGCGGACATCACCACCACTCTCTAAAATTTGACGCTTCTCTTCTTCAATATAGGGGATTAAATGTGCAACGGCTTGTTTCATGACGCGCGCACTCTTAACCACTTGCGGCAAGAACATTTTTCCGGCACCGAATAAATCGCCGACGACATTCATACCGTCCATCAAAGGCCCTTCAATGACCTCAATAGGACGGCCTCCAGCTGATGCAATTTCCGCCCTCATTTCTTCGGTATCTTCAACGATATGTGAAGTAATGCCGTGCACCAAAGCGTGAGTCAACCTTTCTCTGACGCTGCCTTCGCGCCATGCCAAAGTCTCTTCAGCTTTAGCGCCACCACCTTTATAGTCATCAGCAATCTCTAATAATCGCTCAGTAGGCGTTTTGCCATCCTTCTCTTTAAAACGATTGAGTACAACATCCTCAACGCGCTCTTTTAACTTTTCATCTAGGTCTGCATACACACCCAACTGACCAGCATTCACAATGCCCATATCCAAACCAGCTCGTATGGCGTGATAGAGGAATACTGTATGAATGGCTTCACGAACAACGTCATTGCCCCTGAACGAGAAACTCACATTTGAAACACCACCACTTACCTTAGCGCCTGGCAAATTGGCCTTAATCCAGGCTGTTGCCTGAATGAAGTCATTGGCATAGTTATCGTGCTCTTCAATACCTGTGGCAATTGCAAAAATATTGGGGTCAAAAATAATGTCTTCTGGTGGGAAACCTAATTCATGGACCAAAATTTTGTAACTGCGTTCACAGATCTCAATTTTTCTTTGGTAAGTGTCAGCCTGACCTTTTTCATCAAAGGCCATGACGACTGTTGCAGCGCCATAGCGACGTATTAGTTTGGCTTGATGCCTGAATAGATCTTCACCTTCTTTGATTGAGATTGAATTGACAATTGCTTTACCTTGAACACATTGCAAACCAGCCTCAATGACAGACCACTTCGATGAGTCAATCATCACTGGCACACGAGAAATGTCTGGCTCTGATGCAATCAGATTTAAAAAACGCACCATGGCTGCTTTTGAATCCAGCATGGCTTCATCCATATTGATGTCAATGATTTGCGCGCCATTCTCTACCTGTTGCCTTGCAACAGATAGGGCTTCATCATATTGACCATTCAAAATCATGCGGGCAAAGGCTTTTGATCCAGTCACGTTGGTTCTTTCACCGACGTTAACGAATCCAACGTGTGCGCTGATATTGCACGGCTCAAGCCCTGACAGCTTCATGGGTGGAATATGCCTTATATCAGCCATTACACTGACTCCTTATAAGCATCCCAACGACGACTCGGCCGTTTAGCCACTGCCTCTGCAATTGCCTTGATGTGAGCAGGGGTAGTACCGCAACATCCCCCCACCAAATTAACTAATCCGTCTTTTGAAAATTCATCCAATAAACGAGAAGTCATTTCTGGTGTTTCATCAAATCCCGTGTCACTCATAGGATTAGGCAATCCAGCGTTGGGGTAGCAAGAAACAGCTACATCGCAGACTTTTGCTAATTCAGCTATATAAGGTCGCATTAAAGTGGCGCCCAGTGCGCAATTCAAGCCAAAAGTGAGTGGCTTAGCATGCCGTAAGCTGTTCCAAAATGCCTCAACAGTTTGGCCCGATAAAATTCGACCCGATGCATCCGTCACGGTTCCAGAAATCATGATGGGTAATCGAACTTGGGCTTCTTCAAAAAATTCATCAATCGCAAACAATGCAGCTTTGGCATTGAGTGTGTCAAAGATGGTCTCCACCAACAAAACATCTGCTCCACCCTCATACAAAGCTTCTACCTGTTCCTTGTAGGCTTGTCTCAATTGTTCAAAAGTGACATTTCTTGCTCCAGGATCATTCACATCTGGAGAAATGCTGGCGGTCTTAGGAGTAGGTCCTACAGCACCCGCCACAAAACGAGGCTTCTCTGGAGTTGAAAACTCATCACATGCCTGTCTTGCCAATTTCGCGGCGGCCAAATTCATTTCGCGAGCCAACTCAGGCATTTTGTAATCATCTTGAGCGATCGTGGTGGCGCCAAATGTATTTGTTTCAATTAAATCTGCACCAGCCGCTAAATATTGACGATGAATATCCAAAATGATGTCGGGCTGAGTTAAGTTTAAAAGCTCGTTGTTGCCCTTCAAATCAATTGGATGTTGATCAAAACGATGTGATTGAGGCTGTCCACGATATTGCTCTTCAGTCAATTTACGTTGCTGAATCATCGTGCCCATAGCACCATCCAAGACCAGAATTCGGTCTTTTAGTAATTGAGGCAAATTGGCGCCACGGGTATAAAGCATAGGTAAAAACTCTTGATTTGGTCGCAAAAGATTGCGACAAATTGATTAAACCTATATTTTATCGGTATTACACATATTTATCTGATTACATTGTCTTTTTTATTGGGAGGTTGGTATGTTTGGAGCAATGCCTGATTTCAATCAAAGTCTTGAAATGTTCAAAACCATGTGGGGCAACTCCCCAACTCCTGGCGATATGTCAGGCTTTGGCGCCGGAATCGGTGGCGGAGCAGCCATGCCAACCCTAGATATCGAAGAGCTCGATAAGCGGATTCAAGACTTGAAAAGCGTTGAAAACTGGCTCCAACTCAATATGAACGTCCTTAGGAGCACCATTCAAGGCCTAGAAGTGCAAAGGGCAACTTTGGCAGCCCTAAAAAGCTTTAGCGAAGCAATGACTCCTGAGGCAATGGCTGAAGCCAGCAAAGCCGCTCAAAAAGCGGCTAGTCAAGCAACTCAGGCAGCAACTGACATGGCCAAAGAAATGGCCACAGGCAGCTTTGCTAGCAAGAAAACCGCAAAACCCCGTCAGAGCAAGCCTCGCGCTTCAAGCGTCCGTCGCGCCAAAGGTGGTTAAGATGAGCGATTGCTTCGCCCATTGCAAAAGTTAACTGGTGCAAATCAAGGCTTCTCTTAAAAAGGATGGGCACTAAATCTCTTGCGCTTTGAGGGGCAGTCCTACAGGCGCTCATCACCTCTCCCAGTCGATCTTGATGATGAGCGTGCAATTGATCAATCCGATCGTGCAACCCTGTAAATGGTTTGCCATGTGATGGCAATACCAAAGCACTGGGACTTAATTTTTTTAGGGATGTGAGAGAGTTTAAATATAAGCCCAATGGGTCAGCATCTGGTTCTGTATCAAAAACACTGACATTGGTAGAAATTCTGGGCAACACCATATCCCCCGAAATGAGCGTATTGATATTTTCCGACCACAAACAGGCGTGCTCAGGGGCGTGACCATAACCCACCAAAACTCTCCATGAGTTTTGACCAATCTGAATGTGCTCTTGATCCATGATTCGCCTAAAACGTTGAGGCACCGCTGGAACCATATGGCTAAAGTAATTGGCGCGTGCTCTAATTTTTTCTAAATCATCTTGATGATTTAATCCATGTTTAGAAAAATGATCGGCAGCGCCACCACCGCCAGCAAGAGAACCGACTTCCACCCCCCTTGGATCACATAACCATTTGGCTAAAACATAATCAGTCATCGTCATCCAAAGTGGTGCTGACCATTTTTTTGTTAACCAATCAGCTAAGCCAATATGATCTGGGTGCATGTGAGTCACAATGACTCGCACCACAGGTAAACCTTCTAACTCATGATTAAAAACCGACTCCCAAGCATCTTGAGTTGCTTGATTTGCAACACCGCAATCCACCACCGTCCACCCTAAACGCCCCTCAAAATTATCTTTAATTAACCACAAATTAATATGATCTAAAGCAAATGGCAAAGGCATACGGATCCACTTCACTCCAGGCAAAATTTCAATGGACCTTCCTAGCAAGGGAAGTTGATCTTCTAGCGGGTAATTAATTTTCTGCATATTTAAAATAGTAGTCTTAAGTACCTGTAATATTCGTGGATAAATCGTATCCAAACATTGATTTGATTGATTAGAAATTAAACTACGCTCATGACCGAATCCAAAAACCCGTACATCCTGAACAAACTTCTTGAAAATAACCAAGAATGGGTTGAGTCAGTCACAAAAAGTGACCCTGATTACTTTAGCAGACTTGTGCACCAACAAGCGCCTGAATATCTTTGGATTGGCTGTTCGGATTCACGAGTCCCCGCCAATCAAATCACTGGATTGGCACCTGGCGAAGTATTTGTGCATAGAAACATAGCCAACGTGGTGGTGCACACCGACCTGAATGCCTTATCTGTGATTCAGTTTGCGGTTGATCAAATCAAAGTAAAGCACATCATTGTGGTGGGCCACTACGGATGCTCAGGTGTTAAAGCGGCTCAAATCAAAGCTCGAATTGGTCTTGCTGATAATTGGATTCGACATGTGCAAGACGTTCAAGATAAGCATGGAAAATACTTAGGGCAAGTGCTCAAAGAATCAGACCAATTTGATCAATTGTGCGAACTCAATGTCATTGAACAAGTCATGAATGTCTGTCAAACAACCAGCGTTCAAGATGCTTGGGCAAGGAATCAAGAAATCACAGTTCATGGCTGGATTTACGACTTAAAAGACGGTCGTGTGAGAGACCTTGGGGTCAGCATCAAAAATAGCCTAGAACTCAATCAACGCTATCAAACAGTTCTTGAAAAAAACTATCCCAGAAGTGAGTAATTCAACCCAAACTCTTCGACCCAATTCACCATGCATCAATTTGTGCAGAATGGATGACGAAGATCTTTACTGTCTTGGTTGCCACAGAACCCTTGATGAAATTGCTCTTTGGTCTAGCTTTGACGAATCAGAAAAAGAACAAATTTGGCAACTACTCGAACAAAGAAAACTATTGCTTGGTAAAAATTAAGTTAAAAAAAGGCCTCCCATAGGGAGGCCTTTAATAGGAATCTAACTGAATTGATAAAAAATCAATTAGTCAGCATAAGTTCCCGCTTTTTTGATCAATGGAGCCCACACATTAATTTGTGCTTTCAAGTGAGCTTTATGACCTTCTGGGCTAGCATTTTTGTCATTAGGCACGTTAGCACCTAAATCAGCCATTTTTGCTTTAAAGCCTGCATCATTGATACCTGCTTTGATTGCAGCTGACAACTTATCAGTCGCTGCTTTAGGCGTACCCTTTGGTGCATAAACAGCATGCCATACGTTGACTTCAAAGTTCTTCAAACCTTGCTCTTGCAATGTAGGAATATCTTTAAACGCAGCTACGCGTTGAGATGTGGTTGCACCAAATGCCTTAACAGATCCAGCTTTTAACTGACCGGCCAAGTTAGTGGTTTGGTCACACATCAACTGAACTTGTCCACCGATCAAGTCTGTCAAAGCAGGGCCAGTACCTTTATAAGGAACTGTTGTCATATCTTGCTGAACAGCACTCATAAATAGCAAACCACAAAGATGTGAGGCAGAACCAATACCCGCATTAGCGTAAGCTACTTTTGTTCCATTCGCTTTAATGTATGCCAATAACTCTGTGAAGTTTTTAGCGGGTAAATCTTTATTACCAACCAACACCATTGGCACATCTGCTACCTGACCGAGGTGCTCGAAGTCTGTTAGAGGATCGTAACCTAATTTACGGTACAAAGTTGGAGCAGTTGACATACCAATGTGATGAATCAACACTGTGTAACCGTCTTTAGGTGCATTCATCACCTTCTTAGCAGCAATTGTTCCACCTGCACCTGGAGAGTTATCAATAATCACTTGTTGTTTTAATGCTTTGCTCATCGACAAAGCCAATTCACGCGCAACTTTATCTGTTGGACCGCCCGCAGCAAAAGGAACGACCATTGTGACCGGCTTGTCATCAGGGAAAGCCGCTTGTGCACCTGCAGAAATTGTGCCGGCAATAATACCGACTGCCAACATGGCATGACGAATACGTTTGTTCATAAATATCTCCTAAATGGTTGTTGCCGTAAAAGAAGCAAATCAACAGTACGATTGTAAGGAATTATTAAGAAAAGTGACAAAAACTAAATAATAAAATTCTTAGTGATTACCCTTATGAGCCAATACTTTGTTGGTACATAAAGAGATCAAACGAAAAATAAACCTAACTCTCATTAGGGTTAATCGAGCCTGATGCCAAAAACTGGGCGTGATTAGAGGTAATCACTACTGATTCTTTGATGGCTCTTTTGGCAATTTTTAAAACTTGCTTGTCTTTACTGATTAAAGTTGCTGGTCGAAGACTATAGGCCAAATTTATAAATACTTGATCATCACGATCTTTGCATTTCCAAGGAGCAATAATGACTTCTTGATCAGTAATTAATCTGGCCCAACCTTTCCACTGTAATGCAATCAACTTTTGTTGCTCGACACTCAATCCAAATTGTGAGCGGCCAATGACATCCAAAAATTCATCCACGGTATTTTGTGTTGCAACCGCATCAATCAATTGAGCTTCAAGAGCAGCCCTTAGCGGATGGGCTCTTTGATCATCAAATACCAAAATATCTAACAGGATATTTGTATCTAAAACAACGGTGTGCCTCACTCCACCGTCACCGATTTCGCTAAATTACGAGGTTTGTCAACGTCAGTGCCTCGAGCACAAGCGGTGTGATAGGCCAACAATTGAAGAGGTATCACATGCAAAATAGGAGACAAATCTCCGTAATGCTCAGGCATGCGAATGACATGAATTCCATCCTCTGCAACAATCTTGGTGTCACTGTCTGCAAATACATACAATCGACCGCCTCGTGCTTTGACCTCTTGCATATTGGATTTTAATTTTTCCAACAAAGCGTCATTGGGCGCTACCGTAACCACAGGCATCTGGTCAGTCACCAAAGCCAAAGGTCCATGCTTGAGCTCGCCAGCAGGATAAGCTTCTGCATGGATGTATGAAATTTCTTTTAACTTCAGAGCACCCTCAAGTGCGATAGGGTAATGTAAACCTCGTCCCAAGAACAAGGCGTTTTCACACTGGGCAAATGCCTCACTCCATGCAATGATTTGAGGTTCTAAAGCCAATACTGCATGAATGGCTTTAGGCAAGTGGCGCAATTGATTGAATGCGGCTTTTTCTTGCGGTGGGTTTAAATTGTTTTTTAATTTCGCCAAAGTCAGGGCAAGCAGATAAAGTCCAACCAATTGAGTTGTAAATGCTTTGGTCGATGCAACACCAATTTCAGTTCCAGCATGAGTTAAAAATTGATAGCTGGTTTCGCGAACCATGGCACTGGTAGCCACATTACAAACTGCCAAAGTTTTTTGATGCCCTAAGGCTTGGGCATGACGCAATGCTGCTAACGTGTCAGCCGTTTCACCGGATTGAGAAACAACCACCACCAAGGCTTTTGGATTGGGCACTGTTTTTCGATAACGATACTCACTGGCGATCTCAACCTGCGTAGCAATACCTGCGATATCTTCAATCCAATACTTAGCCGTACTGGCTGCGTAATAACTGGTTCCACAAGCCAAAATCAAAATACTGTCAATTGCTTTTAAATCTTCTGCGGTCGCACCAAACAACTCAGGCTCAGCCAATTGAGCATGACCTAAAGTATCTGCAATCGCTCGCGGTTGCTCAAAAATTTCTTTCTGCATGTAATGCTGATAGGGGCCTAGGTCAACCGCTATGTTTTGAGCAGGCACTGGTTTTTTAGGTCGTTCTTGAATTTCTCCGGATGAATCAGTAATGACCACTTGATCTGTGGTTAAAACAGCCACATCACCTTCTTCTAAATAAACCATCATGGTGGCATGCTCAGAAACTGCCAAAGCATCAGACGCTAAGAAATTTTCTTCTTTACCATAAGCCACCACCAAAGGAGAGCCGACTCTGGCGCCCACCAATATTCCTGGGGCATCTTTAGCAATCACACCAATAGCAAATGCACCGTGTAATTTGGGCAACACTTTCTGAACTGCTTGCGCCAAATCACGCACTGGCATAGCACTGTATGTTTGGTGAATTAGATGCGCAATTACTTCTGTATCTGTTTGCGAAACAAACTCATACCCAGCTTGGGTGAGCTCTTGCCTCAATACCTCATAGTTCTCAATGATGCCGTTGTGAACCAAGCCAATCAAATCATTTGAAAAATGCGGGTGTGCATTCACAGTATCTGGTTTACCATGCGTTGCCCAGCGAGTATGTGCAATACCAATCGTGCCCGACATGGTTTGTGCCTGATCACCCAGATCAGCAACACGAGCTGTTGTTCTAGCTCTAACCAACTGCCCATCAGAAATTAAAGCAAAACCGCAAGAATCGTAGCCTCGATACTCAAGACGGCGCAAACCTTCCACTAAAACATGAACTATATTTTTTTTGGAGACCGCCCCAACGATGCCACACATGATATTTTCCTATAAGCGAAAGTCAGTCAAACTCTCTATTTTGATTTTTTAATCGGGCGCTGCCAATTGAGTGACACCTGCTTAACTCGCGTCACCGTTAATTGATCGGCAGGGGCATCTTTAGTCAAAGTAGTTCCTGCACCTAATGTGGCTCCCTTGCCAACTCGAACAGGTGCAACCAATTGAGTATCAGAACCAATAAATGCATCGTCTTCAATGATTGTTCTGTGCTTATTTACTCCGTCATAGTTACAGGTAATCGTACCCGCACCCACATTGACTTTTCTACCAATCGTGGCATCGCCAATGTATGCCAAATGATTGGCCTTACTTTGAGAACCTACTTCGCTATTTTTAATTTCAACAAAGTTGCCAACATGAACTTCTTCGGCTAGAACGGCCCCAGGCCTTAATCTTGCATATGGTCCAATCACGGATTTCGCACCCACTTTAGCCTGATCAATATGGCTAAACGCTTCAATTTTTGTATCAGATTCAATCACTGAGTTACGAATGACACAATGGGGGCCAACAGATACACCAGAGGCCAAATGAACTTTGCCCTCAAAAACACAACCCACATCAATCGTGACATCTTGATCACAAATTAATTCGCCACGAACATCAATTCTGCTTGGATCAAGCAAGGTGACGCCATTCTCTAGCAGCTGCTCAGCCACCACTTTTTGCCAAACACGCTCTAAATCAGCCAATTGAGCTCGACTATTGACACCCACAGTTTCCCAAGCATGCTTTGCTTGAGTGGTTAAAACAGGTACTCCTTCTGAGACAGCCAAACCAATGACATCCGTTAAATAATATTCGCCTTGTGCATTGTTTGGTTTTAATTGACCCAACCAACCCTTCAAGGACTGAGTTGGCATGGCCATCAAACCGGTATTAATTTCAGTAATGAGTTTTTGCTTAGCAGTTGCATCTTTTTCCTCAACAATGCCTGCAACATCACCATCTTCATTACGAATGATTCGACCATAACCCATTGGCTCAGACATGATTTGAGTCAGCAAACCGATACCGCCTGATGAAGCCAATTGGACGAGCTTATCCAAAGTCTCAGTCTGAATCAAAGGAACATCACCATACAGAATTAATGTGATTGGATCATCTGACAAAAGATCACAGGCCTGCAATACCGCATGACCGGTGCCCTTTTGCTCTAATTGAAAGGCAGTTTGGACAGTCCATTGAGCTTTAGTAAGGTATTCCTGAACCTGATTGCCACTGTGACCGAGCACCACAACAGTTTGATGATGCCCAAACAAAGCCTGAGCACTTCCTAAAACATGGGCGAGCATGGGTTTGCCGGCAATCGGGTGCAAAACCTTGGGTAGCATGGAGCGCATGCGCTTTCCCTGCCCAGCAGCTAATATGACAATATTCATTAATATTAATTATATGAGCTTATTCATCCGACCCCCAACAATCAAAACTGCGCTGATTTGCCTGTTTGCCTTGATTCTTACAGCCTGCAGTACCGTTCGCTTTGTATATAACCAAGGCGATACTTTGGTGCGGTGGTGGCTAGATGACCACATTGGCTTTACTGCTGAACAAGATACTTTTGCCCGGGAATTTTTAGAGCGGCAATTTTGGTGGCACCGCACCGAGCAACTTCAAGAAATTTCTCTATCGCTTGAGCAAATTCGAGAAAAAATCAGTCACCCCATGTCAAATAAGGAAGTGACTCAATTTTCAGATCAATTCAAAAAATATGCGTACAAAATTGCTGAGAAAGCAACTCCAGACATGGCCAAACTTTTAATCAGTTTGCAAACCAATCAAATTGAAGCCATGCAAAAAAGAATGCAAAAGGGTAATGACAAATTTGTCAAAGAGTGGCTACCCAAGGATAAAGAAAGGCAAGCACAAGTCAGATCTGACAAGGTGATTGAAAGAGCCGAGTGGTTATTTGGAACATTAAGTAAAGAGCAAGAACAAAAGATCAGAGATTATGTTCTCGCCAACCCATTGGATATGACTGCCGTCTTTCAGGATCGACTGCGTCGACAAAATGAATTGGTTTTGATGGCCAAGGAAATTCAGGCAAAAAAACTAAATCAACAACAAGCTGAAAATTTAATCAAAAATTACATTAAGAATTTTGAGTTTGGCCAAACACCCGAACAAAGAACTTTTGCACAAAATAGAGCCGATATCGGAATCAAACTAGCCGCCTTTGTCACACAAGTTGTCAATGACGAACAACGCAAGTATGCAAAAGAAAGGGTGGGGACTTGGGTTGCCGATGTCCAGGAACTTATTAAGGAATCATCTGTATTGGCTGCCAAGCGCTCCGCTCTTCTGAATCGCTAAGGGCTTCCATTTGACTTAAGCCCTTAAAGTCAAATTGACTGTCATCCATTAAATGCGATGGCACGACATTCTGTAAGGAACTAAATAAACTCTCTACCCGCCCCGGAAATTTTTTCTCCCACTCTTTTAGCAAAGCCTTCATGGCATTGCGCTGAAGATTCTCTTGGCTACCACATAGGTTACAAGGAATAATTGGGAAATCCATTTGACGCGCGTAACGCTCAAGATAGCTTTCTGGAACATAAGCCAGAGGTCTAATCACAATGTGCTTGCCATCATCAGACTTCAGCTTGGGTGGCATACCCTTCAATTTACCTCCATGAAACATATTCATTAATAGTGTTTCAAGAATGTCATCGCGATGATGTCCTAATGCAATCTTTGTGGCGCCCAACTCACCAGCCACGCGATATAAAATTCCACGCCTTAAACGAGAACAAAGGCCGCAAGTGGTCTTTCCTTCGGGAATCACTCGCTTCACGATGCCATAAGTGTCTTGATCTTCAATATGAAAAGGCACACCCAGATTCTTGAGATAATTTGGCAGAGTTTCCTTTGGAAAACCAGGTTGATTTTGATCAAGATTCACTGCAACCAAATCGAAAGAGATGGGTGCACGCTCTCTTAGCTTCATCAAAATATCCAACATGGCATAACTATCTTTTCCACCAGACATACACACCATGACCTTGTCGCCATCCTCAATCATGTTGTAATCAACAATGGCTTGCCCTGCTAGACGACAAAGCTTCTTGTCTAGCTTATTCTCTTCGTAGGCAATTTTTCTGGGATCTTTCATTCTTTAATCAAAAAAACTTCAACTCCAACGGCTTCACAATCAGGATACACATCTGGTTTGGCTGTAGAAACACGTACCGCTCTGACATTGGGATGCGCCAACATGATTTTAGCGACATCATCACAAAGCGTTTCTTGCAGATGAATATGGCCCTTTGAAACCCTCTCCACAATGCTTTGCCGCATGAAGTCATAATCAACCACTTCATCCAAGCTATCTTTGGTTGGCGTGTTTTCTTTCAAAGGTACAAATAAATCAACGTTAATCAAAACACGCTGCTCACCCCGCTTTTCAAAGTCGTGGACTCCAATATTGATATAAACCTCATAGTTGCTTAAAAAGAGACGGCGACAATCCATCAAACGAGGGTGCGATAACAAAGCCTGCATAAATTACTCCGTCAAAAACATGACATCACGATTGGTCGATAGCAAATGCTGTCCTCCATCGACATAAAGAGTTGTACCCGTTACAGCATTGGCACGCGCTAAATAAGTGACCGCATCGGCAATATCATCAGGTGTTGATGATTTCCCAAGTGGCGTCATTCCATGGGCTTTTACAAAGCCATCCTCGGTTTGATCGCCAGATACCATTGTTATTCCTGGGGCCAAGCCCACCACTCTTAAATTAGGTGCAAAAGATTGAGCCAATAGCGTTGTTGCTGAGTGAAGAGCTGCCTTAGAAAGGGTGTATGACAGGAAGTCTGGATTTAGATTTTCCAGCTTTTGGTCAAGCAAGTTAATCACTACTCCGCTTGGACCCTGGGTATCAGGCGCTCTCAGTTTGGTATGTTGACGATACAAATCTCTGGAGAGAATCAAAGGGGCTGCGACATTCGTCAACATGTGACGTTCAAATGAAGCATAGCCAAAACTTGAAGCCACATCATATTGAAATAAGGATGCGTTATTGACTAAACAAGTTGGCAAACCCAAAGCTTCCGTACAACGTTGTATGAGCTGACTGGCCTGTGATTCATCCGACAAATCTGCTTGCAAAGCAATGCCTTTTTGTCCTGTTTGAATAATGTCCTCTACTGTTTGCATCGCTGCATCTTTAGAGTTGCCATAGTGAATAGCAACATCCCAGCCATCTTTGGCCAGACCAATTGCTATTGCACGGCCAACGCGTTTAGCGGCACCGGTCACCAAGGCAATTTTTTGGGTTTTCATAATTTTTGCCACTTCTTATTAAGAGTTGTAGACTCGCGAGGTATGGATATTACCCCTAGTAGTGAAGAAACGTCTCACAGCCAATCTTTGACAGCACTGATTCAGAAAGAAATTGAATCAAATCAAGGTCAAATTTCCTTTGCAAAATATATGGAAATGGCGCTGTATGCCCCTGGATGGGGGTATTACGCCGCTGGCAAAACAAAGTTTGGCTCACAGGGAGATTTTATTACCGCCCCTGAAATCAGTCCTTTTTTTGGTGCCACCATTGCCCACGCCTTAGAACCTATCCTGAAGTTTTTTCAAGAAACTGGAAAACCCCTCAACATTCTTGAGTTTGGAGCCGGCACAGGGGCGCTTGCAGAATCAGTTTTAAAAGAACTTTCAAGAAACCAGCTTCAAATTAATTCTTACAAAATTTTGGATTTATCTGCGGACTTAATACTTCGCCAACAGAATCGACTCAATCACCAATTCAATCAAGTAGAGTGGCTCAGCGCTTTGCCAGAAAAATTTGATGGGGTTATTTTGGCCAACGAGGTTTTGGATGCAATGCCCGTTGAGTTAATTACTTGCGTTAATCAACGGTGGCATTATCAAGATGTAAAAACCAGCGCGAATACAAACTCAAGGGACATTCCTTTTGATTTCACTTTAGGGCAATGTGTGCCGGATGAGTTGCTCCCACCCATACTTAAAGAATCAATCTTTGAAGATGGTTACACCACTGAACTGCACCCGATTGCCAATGCTTGGATCAATCAATTGGCTGAGGTTTTAAATCAAGGGGTTTTGCTCACCATTGACTATGGCTTTCCTGAGCAAGAGTATTACCACCCTCAGCGCCATCAAGGAACTGTGATGGGTCACTATGCTCATCACGCGGTTCAAAATCCATTTTTTTATCCTGGATTGTGCGACTTAACTGCTCACGTCAACTGGAGCGCCATTGCCAAAGAGGGCATTGAAAATGGTATGACTTTGTTGGGCTACACCAGTCAAGCCAGCTACTTACTTGATGCTGGCATCACTCAGTTATTACTCGATCGAATCAATCCTATCGATAGTCAACAGTTCATGCCCGTATCCAATGCTGTGCAAAAACTTTTGTCCGAGGCTGAAATGGGCGAGTTATTTAAGGTCATGTGCCTAGGCAAAGACATACCCTTTCAAGAGGGTGAACTGCCTGGGTTTCGCTCTAGGCCCAGAGGCCTTTAATGGCCGCAATTCTGGCTTGGTGAATGGCTTCTTTAATTAATGCCCCCGTAGAAGACCCTTGCTCACCCACTTGACCAACAACCTCGGTGACATTCACTTGCCTTGCCAATTCATAAGAACTCTTTAATAGATGGGTTGGTAATTGCAGCAAATTTGCCACGGCCATCAATTCATCAAATCGCTCGGGTTTTCTCCACACATCGACACGATCCAAAAGATCCAGCAAGTTTTCTGCGTTTGAAG
>CAYVBV010000021.1:0-21520 GCA_964449745.1 uncultured Polynucleobacter sp.
AATAAAGGAACACGTGTCCTTTTTCCAGTAGCCAATACGCCAAAAGCCATTTTGGCTTTGGGTGAAGAGGGCTTGATACCTTATATTCAACACATTGGACTTTATAAAACCAAGGCCAAACATTTAATTGAAACTTGTCGGCTGTTGATTGAACGCCATAACAGTGAGGTCCCAGAAAATAGGGAGGCTTTAGAAGCCTTACCTGGAGTGGGGCGTAAAACAGCTAACGTTATTTTGAATACAGCCTTTGGTCATCCCACCATGGCTGTAGATACTCATATCTTTAGAGTTTCAAATCGAACAGGTTTGGCTCCTGGTAAAGATGTATTGGCAGTAGAAAAAGCACTGCTGAAAAGAGTGCCCAAAGATTATTTAATTGATGCACACCATTGGTTGATTTTGCATGGTCGTTATACCTGTAAGGCCAGAAAACCGGATTGTGCCTTGTGTATCGTAGAACCCTTGTGTGGCTTTAAAGATAAGAATTTTTCAAAATGAGTTTATTTAATCCTAGTCGAGAAGAAGTCAGGCAATTCTTTTGTGAGGCATGGGCCAAACATCAGCGTGCAGGCATTCTGACAGCGATGGAATCCATTGCCGCGCGATGGATGGTCGAGCATCCTGAGTACCATGCAATCTTGAATAACCTAGAGCAGGCTAGAGAGCAAGAATACACCCCAGAAAAAGGCCAAACCAATCCTTTTTTACATTTATCCATGCACATGTCAATTACTGAGCAGATTCAAATTGATCAGCCACCGGGAATTCGTGAGGCATCGCGGCAACTGATGATGAAGCTTGATTCTGAGCATGAGGCTCAGCACCGAATCATGGAGTGTTTGGGTGAGGTCTTGTGGAGTGCTCAACGAAATGGCACGCCACCTGATATGAGTGCCTACATGGATTCAATTCAGCGTTTACTTTAGCTTTTCTTGTGCACGTGCAATGGCCGCTGCGATGATGGCTTTTTTGCGATCAATGGCTTGGCGTTCTGCATCAGAATCGGCAGATTCAAGATCCAAAGCTTTTACTTTATTTTTAGCTTTTTGAGCCAAGCGTCGAATGTTGTCTTGTTCTTCACGCTCAAGACGAATTTGACGCGATTCGTAACGTTGCCGAGCTTGATCAGCGTCTTTTTGACTCCAAGCATCCCAACCCGTTTGATGAGCTGTGACCGGAATCATGGTGATACAGTCAACAGGACAGGGTGGTACACACAAATCACACCCAGTGCACCAATCTTTTAGAACCACGTGCATTTGCTTCGAGGCCCCAACAATCGCATCCACTGGGCATGCCTGAATACAAAGTGTGCATCCAATGCATGCTTTAGATTCTATGAAGGCAACAGGTCGAGGACGTTCTTCGCCATGAATAGGGTTAAGACTCAGAATGGGTTGATTCAGAATCTTGGCTAGACGAGCAATCCCTTCAGCACCGCCAGGTGGACATTGGTTGTACAGTGCTTCTCCCGTATCGATTGCTTTGGCGTACCCCTCACAATCGGGGTATCCACATTTGGTGCATTGAGTTTGGGGAAGTGCTGCGAATAGACGATCAAACCGGTCAGAGTGACCGTCTATGGCTTTAGGCATTCTTAGAGCGAGAGCGCTTAGACGCTACTTTGGTAGCAATTTTCACCGCCACCTTTTTAGTGGCTGGCTTTTTCACTGCCTTCGGCGCAACTGATTTAATTCCTTTGACAGCATGCTTGCGAATGAACTGACCAATTTCTGGGTACACCATTTCACGCCAACGACGACCAGAGAAAATGCCATAGTGACCAGCTCCTTTGACTTCAAAGTGCTGTTTCTTGCTCTCTGGAATGTTTTTGCATAAACCATGAGCTGCTTTGGTTTGACCGCTACCAGAAATGTCATCGAGTTCACCTTCCACGGTGAACAAGGCTGTGCCTTTAATGTCTTGCGGTTTGACTAATTTTCCACCCACCACCCATTTGCCTGTGGGCAATGAGAAATCCTGGAAGACCGTTTTGATGGTTTGCAAATAGTAATCTGCGTCCATATCAAGGACTGCGTTGTACTCGTCATAGAATTCGATGTGTGCTTGGGCATCCTCACGGTCCCCTTTGACCAAGTTCTGGAAATAATCCCAGTGAGACTGCAAGTGACGATCCGGGTTCATGGCCACAAAACCGGTGTGTTGTAAAAAGCCTGGATAAACACGACGACCAGCACCTGGATGAGGTGGTGGGACTGTGTAAACCACATTGTTTTCAAACCACTCAAAAGATTTATTAGTGGCTGTTGAGTTCACCATCGTAGGGCTCTTACGCGCGTCAATGGGGCCGCCCATCATGATCATTGTTCTTGGCGTGACTTCACCAGCGGAGGCCATCAAAGAGATTGCTCCCAAAACAGGAACCGTAGGTTGGCAAACTGATAATACGTTCAGATCTTTAGCACCGATGGCACGAATGAAGTCTTGTACGTAGTGCACATAGTCGTCCAAAGTAAATGTGCCATCTTCAAGAGGAACTAAGCGGGCATCGACCCAATCCGTGATGTAAACCTTGTGGTTTTGTAACAAAGTTCTCACGGTGTCACGCAAAAGGGTGGAGTGGTGACCTGATAATGGGGCCACGATTAATACAACAGGGTCTTCTTTGAGTTTCTTGATGACGTTGACGTCATCTGAAAAGCGCTTAAAACGAACCAATTTGCAAAATGGTTTATCGACTACCGTGAACTCATTAATGGCTACTGGTTTACCGTGAGCCACAACATTTTTAATCTTAAATTCTGGTTTTTCGTACTCTTTACCTAAGCGGTAGAGTAATTCGTAGCCGGCCGCAATTCTGGTGGCGGAGGGCAGTAAAGAAAGCGGATTGCTGGGGTTAACAAATGTTTTGGCTGTAGCTTGAGCCCACGCTGTCAGAGGTTGTAATAGGGCTTTTTGAAATTCTTGATATTGATACAGCATTCATTGATCTCCCGTAATCTAAAAAGGTTCAAAAACGGGTTGTTTTTGAACATGTGCCCTCAGAGCATCTTTTTACATCTGTTGAGATTATCCCTAAAAAACTCAAATTGTGCAATGCAACATTTTGGTACTTTTAATACCAAAATGTTGTCTAAGACATTGATTTTTATGGGTTATAAAACGTTGGCAATGGCTTTGGCCACACCGTCAATATTCTTTGAATTGAGGGCTGCAACGCAGATTCGACCTGTAGAAACAGCATAAATACCGTTTTCTTCACGTAAACGGTCGACCTGTTCAGCAGTGAGGCCAGAGTAGGAGAACATGCCTCTTTGGGCGTTCACAAAGCCAAAATCACGTTTAGCACCTAATTCTGCCAATTTAGAGACCAAAGAATTGCGCATTAATTTGATGCGGTCACGCATTTCTGCCAATTCTTGTTCCCACATGGCTCGCAATTCAGGGGTGTTAAGAACCGTGGCTACAACCGTGCCACCGTGAATCGCTGGGTTGGAGTAGTTGGTGCGAATCACACGTTTTAACTGAGACATGACGCGAGTGGACTCATCTTTGCTTTCGGTCACGATGGACAATGCCCCCACGCGCTCACCATACAAAGAAAAAGACTTAGAGAATGAGCTAGAGACAAAGAAGCACAAGCCAGAATCAGCAAATAAACGAACGGCGGCGCCGTCTTGATCAATGCTATCTGCAAAACCTTGATAAGCCATGTCCAAGAATGGAATCAATTGCTTTGATTTGCAAAGCTCAACAATTTGTTTCCATTGCTCAGTCGTTAAATCAGCCCCTGTTGGGTTGTGGCAGCAAGCATGCAATAGGACCACAGACCGTGCTGGTAAAGCTTCTAGAGACTTGACCATGCCAGAGAAGTTCACGCCACGAGTTTCTGGATCGTAATAGGTATAGTTTTGAACTGGGAAGCCAGCATTTTCAAAAATGCCACGGTGGTTTTCCCAGCTAGGATCACTGATGGCTACAACTGCCTCAGGAACCAAGCGCTTGATGAAATCAGCACCAATCTTTAATGCACCTGTACCACCCACTGCTTGAGCAGTGACAACGCGGCCGGCGGCCAAGATTGCAGAATCTTTACCAAATAAAAGGTTTTGAACCCCTTGGTTATAGGCTGCAATACCTTCGATGGCCAAATAACCGCGGGCAGCTGATTTTTCCATCATGATTTTTTCAGCCGCTTGAACTGCGCGCAACAACGGAATCTTGCCATCGTCCGTAAAATACACGCCTACGCCAAGATTTACCTTGGTTGGGCGGGCGTCAGCGTTATAGGCTTCATTAAGGCCAAGAATGGGATCGCGGGGGGCAAGTTCTACGTTTGAAAATAGGCTCATAGTGTGAAAAATGTCAGAAAGTTCAACCAAGCCTAGAATGATAGCCGAGATGCCCCAAAAGACAGAAAAAAAATTAGAGATTCAAACTGCTGAGCCTTCGGAAAATGTGATTCGTTTTCCCGGGTCGCCTTTTTTATTGCATCAACCATTTCCTCCTGCTGGAGATCAGCCAGAAGCGATTGATCAGCTAGTTGAGGGGATTGAGGACGGTTTAATATTTCAAACCTTATTGGGTGTGACGGGTTCTGGTAAGACTTACACCATGGCCAATACGATTGCTCGGTCAGGTCGTCCGGCCATTATTTTTGCTCCCAATAAAACTCTGGCAGCCCAGTTGTATAGTGAATTTAGAGAATTCTTTCCACAAAATGCAGTGGAATATTTTGTGAGTTACTACGATTATTATCAGCCTGAAGCCTATGTGCCCACGCGCGATTTATTCATTGAGAAGGATTCATCCATCAATGAACACATTGAGCAGATGCGTTTGTCCGCCACCAAGAGTCTTCTAGAGCGAAGAGACACCATCATTGTTTCAACGGTATCAGCCATCTACGGTATTGGTAACCCCGGCGACTATCACCAAATGGTGCTCACTGTTCGTCAAGGTGACAGGCTGAGTCAGCGCGATATCGTGGCTCGTTTGATCGCGATGCAGTACGAGCGCAATGATGTCGATTTTTCACGGGGTAGTTTTAGGGTGAGGGGAGATACGATTGATGTCTTTCCAGCTGAACACAATGAGCTGGCTGTACGGATTGATTTATTTGATGACACCGTAGATAGCTTGCAATTCTTTGATCCTTTGACGGGGCGCATTCGTCAACGTATTCCGCGTTTCACCATTTACCCAGGCTCTCATTACGTCACGCCTCGAGAAACTGTTTTACGAGCCATAGAAACCATTAAGGCTGAGTTACGTGAGCGTCTGGATCATTACATCAAAGAAGGTAAATTGGTTGAGGCGCAGCGTTTAGAGCAACGCACTCGCTTTGACATAGAAATGTTGTCTGAATTGGGCTTTTGTAAAGGCATTGAAAATTACTCTAGACACCTTTCGGGCGCCAAACCTGGCGAGGCGCCGCCAACCTTGGTCGATTATTTGCCTCCGGATGCTTTGATGTTTTTAGATGAGAGTCATGTGTTGATTGGTCAGCTCAATGGCATGTATAACGGTGATAAGGCACGTAAAGCAACCTTGGTGGAGTATGGTTTCCGTTTGCCATCTGCGATGGATAACCGACCTCTCAAATTTGAAGAATTTGAGAAAAAAATGCGCCAAGTTATTTTTGTCTCTGCAACACCTGCAAACTATGAAGAAGCTCATGCCGATAAGGTCGTAGAGCAAGTGGTGCGACCTACGGGCTTAGTTGACCCTGTCATTCATGTCCGACCTGCTTCAACTCAAGTGGATGATGTGTTGTCAGAAATTCATGCGCGCATCAAAGTGGGGGAGCGAGTCCTGATCACTACATTAACGAAACGCATGTCAGAGCAATTGACTGACTTTATGTCGGATAACGGCATTAAAGTTCGTTACTTGCATTCAGACATCGATACGGTGGAGCGCGTTGAAATTTTGCGTGATTTACGTTTAGGTGTTTTTGACGTATTGATCGGTATTAACCTTTTGCGTGAGGGCTTGGATATTCCTGAAGTTTCTTTGGTGGCGATTTTGGATGCGGATAAAGAAGGCTTCTTGCGCTCTGAGCGCAGTCTGATTCAGACCATTGGTCGTGCAGCACGAAATGTGCATGGCACTGCCATTTTGTATGCTGACAAAATGACCGATTCAATGAAAAAAGCCATTGATGAGACTGAGCGTCGTCGTCATAAACAAACGGAATTTAATCGTGTCCATGGTATTGAGCCAAAGGGTGTAGTCAAGCGCATCAAAGATATCATTGATGGTGTTTATGACGTTGATGAGAAGCGTCAGGAGCTAAAATACGAACAAGAAAAAGCTCGCTATGAGGACATGGGTGAAAAACAGTTGGCCAAAGAAATCAAGCAGCTTGAAAAACAGATGGTTGAGCATGCCAAAAATCTTGAATTTGAAAAAGCAGCTCAAACCAGAGATCAATTACTCAAACTAAAGGCCATGGTTTTTGGTGCTGAATTGCACGACACGATTCAATTGAATGGAAATGAAGAATGTTAGGTTTGAAAGATATCCGTCGCTTATGGGCGCGCTGGCAAGATTCTAGAGATGCATCTCAGGCACTAGATAGTCTATTGATTGTTCCAGATGTTTCTGCCAGTTTGGCTGATCGGAATCGTTGGTTAGTGGAAGTGGCTTACTGGTTAAGGCGGTCAGATAAAAAGACTGCTCAGAAGCAATCAAAGTCATCAGCACAAGTTTCTATCTCGGAAGAGGGGCATCCTGAGCATGCCAAATTAAGAGCATTTTTAAAGCTTTTAGATCAGCGCCCTGAGGCAAAACTAAAAATTGCAAAATTACTGCGCAGCATTCTGAAAGAGAATGATGCGCTCTCATTGCTTTGTGACACTGGTGTAGCCACCAGGCCCAGTTTTTGGGGCGAGATTACAGAGCGCATTCAGAATCTTTTGATTGCTCCTCCGCCCAATAGACCTGAGTTGGCAGTTTTGTTCAGCTTGGGGTTTGTTGGTGAGCATGATGCGAATTGGGTGCACGATTTAGATGCAGACATGCTAAAAAGTCTTCATGATTTGGTTCACTTTGAGGAGCAAACCCATGAGGCCAGTTCTTTATTTAAAGACATGGCTGAATCAATTCATATTTTGATTAGCTATATTGGTGCGGCAGGTCTCAGTTATTCGGTGCGCTCGCGCTTAAGAGATGTGAGTGGTCAGCATTCGCCTTTTTATCAGCTTGGCAAATTAGCAGAAGAAATTCTAAAAGATGAGCCTCGCTTGAGTGAGCATGTTTATCAAGCTCATTTGAAAGATTTTCATGAAGTCATCAATGCCTGTTATGTCGCTTGTGACGATGTCTACGCCCATTTGGATGAAAACGGGGTTTCCATTGAGACAGTCTTCCAGGTGGAAACCATGCGCTTACGTTTGGCACGCGTAGAACTTTTATTAAATGCTTGGTTGTATCGAGATCAAACAGAAAACTACGCCAAGCTGGTGGCTGATTTAATTTTGACTGTTCAAGGTCATCGCAGTATTCGTCGTTTGGCCGAACAGTCTTTTGCTTTGCTCTCACGTAAAGTGGTTGAGCGCAGTGCTGAGGCCGGTGACCATTACATTGCAGGTTCTCGCAAAGAGTATTTCTCGATGCTCAAAAAATCCTTGGGTGGTGGCGCCATTATTTCTGGCACTGTTTATCTCAAATTTTTGATTATCAATTTAGGTTTGGTTCGTTTTTTTGAGAACATCTTATTGGCGGTCAACTACGCGGGTAGTTTCTTATTAATACAGTTCGCCAACTTCACTTTGGCGACCAAGCAACCTGCGATGACGGCACCTGCATTGGCGCAATTATTGGATGGCGTTCATACGAAGCAGGGTTTAGAGGATTTTGTGGATCGTGCGATTGCACTGATGAGATCTCAAGCCGCATCTATTTTTGGTAACTTGGCCATGGTGGTTCCTGTTGTGATTGCCATCCAGATTGGAATTATCTTATTGCTGGGTGGCCCAACCATGAGTGCTGTCAAAGCACAGGCAATTTTCCACAGTGTTTCTCCATTCAGCGCTGCATTGATATTTGCAGCATTTACGGGCGTTCTTTTGTGGCTTTCTAGTTTGATCGCCGGACTTATTGATAACTGGTTTGTGCTTCACCAAATGCAGGATGTGATTTCTTATAACCGTCGTATCAATATTGTTTTTGGAGAAATCAGGGCTGCAAGATGGGGGCAATGGTGGAAGAACAATATTTCAATTGTTGCTGCCAATATCTCTTTAGGCTTTTTATTGATTTACGGACCTACATTTCTGGGCTTTTTAGGCATTGGCATGGAGATTCGCCACATTACTTTATCGGCGGGTCAATTTGCCGCTGCCGCTACTGCTCTAGGGTGGAAAACATTCTTGATGGCTGGATTTTGGCTGGGTATTTTGGGTGTTTTCCTGATTGGCTTTTTAAATGTTCTGATCAGTTTTTCTTTGGCATTTAATATGGCTTTGCGTTCTAGAGATTTGCCTGTTTTAGACAGAAGACGTTTATATTCTGCTGTAAGAGCTCGCATTAAAGCAGACTTTAAATCATTGTTATTTCCACCTAAGTAATTGAATTTAATAATAAATTTATTATATGGGGTGGTTTTTCTTAGTACTTGAGCAGTTTTGTAGGGTATCTGATATAGTTGAGCATGAAAGTCAGGTATTAACCCATCGATTCACTCTACAAGGACGAGGTCAAAGATGAGATTAACAACCAAAGGTCGATTTGCAGTGACTGCAATGATTGATTTAGCTTTGCGTGAATCGCAAGGCCCAGTAACGCTTGCTGGAATTAGCCAAAGACAAAACATTTCTTTGTCTTATCTTGAGCAGTTATTTGGTAAGTTGCGTCGATTTGATATTGTTGAAAGTACACGTGGTCCAGGGGGTGGTTATACCTTGGCGCGTCGACCTGAGCAGGTCACAGTGGCTGACATCATTATCGCTGTTGATGAACCTTTGGATGCGACACAGTGTGGTGGCAAAGGAAATTGTCATGGTGAGGAAGGTCATGGTCGCTGCATGACTCATGATTTGTGGGCAAACTTGAACCAAAAGATGGTCGAGTATTTGAGCTCAGTCTCATTGGCTGACTTGGTTAAACAGCAAGAAGGCCGTGTACACATTCATGAGAGCAAAATCAAACTAGAAAGTCCTAAATCGAATAAACAAAGTACGGCTGACTCCAAAAAAGAAGCAGATCTTAAGAAAAAGCCCTTGGCTAATTCTGTATTTACTTTTGCGCAACAAATTAACTAAAAAATTTAAAACAACAAAAACATTCGAGACTATTGAGATCAAAGGAAAAAAGATGTCATCACCTAAAGCAGTTCCCATGTTTAGTCCAGAACATTTTCCGATTTATATGGATTACTCAGCAACCACACCGATTGACCCTCGTGTGGTGGATGTGATGATTCCTTATTTGCGTGAGCAGTTTGGTAATCCTGCCTCACGCAGTCATGCTTACGGTTGGAGTGCGGAGGAGGCAGTTGAAAACGCACGTGCTGAAGTGGCTAAGTTGGTGGGTGCTGATCCAAGAGAAATTGTTTGGACCAGTGGAGCCACTGAAAGTAATAACTTGGCCATCAAGGGCGCAGCACATTTTTATAAAGAAAAAGGTAAGCACATCATTACCGTAAAAACTGAGCACAAAGCTGTTTTGGATACTTGCCGTGAGTTAGAGCGTGAAGGATATGAAGTTACTTACCTCGATGTTCTGCCCAATGGCTTGATTGATTTTGAAGTTTTTAAAGCCGCGGTTCGCCCCGACACCATTGTGGTGTCTGTGATGTTCGTGAACAATGAAATTGGTGTCATTCAAGACATTCCTAGAATTGGTGAATTCTGTCGCGAGAAGGGCATTGTTTTTCATGTGGACGCGGCCCAAGCAACCGGCAAGGTTGCGATTGATTTACAAACGCTTAAAGTGGATTTGATGAGCTTCTGTGCTCATAAGACCTATGGCCCCAAAGGCATTGGCGCTTTATTTGTACGTCGTAAACCACGTATTCGTATTGAAGCTCAAATGCATGGTGGTGGTCATGAAAGAGGCATGCGCTCTGGTACATTGCCCACCCATCAAATCGTGGGTATGGGGGAGTGTTTCCGCATCGCACGTGAAGAGATGACTAGCGAAAACGAGAGAATTCGCATGCTAAGAGATCGTTTGTGGAATGGTTTGAATCAAATTGAAGAGGTTTATTTGAATGGTGATATGGAGCATCGCATTCCTCACAACTTGAACATCAGTTTTAACTATGTTGAGGGCGAGTCCATGATCATGGCATTGAAGGATATTGCTGTTTCATCTGGCTCTGCTTGTACTTCAGCCTCTTTGGAGCCTTCATACGTATTGAGATCATTGGGTCGTAATGATGAATTGGCGCATAGTTCAATTCGATTCACGATTGGTCGTTTTACGACTGTTGAAGATGTGGATTTTACGATTGATTTGGTTAAAGGCAAGATTGCCAAATTAAGAGATTTATCGCCATTATGGGAAATGTATAAAGATGGTGTTGATCTCAACACCATTCAGTGGGCAGCCCACTAAAAAAGTACACAAACATAACAATAATGATTGATTGAACCAATAGAAGAAATTAAGGAGTAAAACATGGCCTACAGTGAAAAAGTAATTGAGCACTATGAAAATCCACGCAATGTGGGATCTTTTGAAAAGGGTGATGACCATGTGGGTACCGGCATGGTGGGTGCACCTGCTTGTGGCGACGTCATGAAGCTACAAATTCGTGTGAATGATCAAGGCATCATTGAAGATGCGAAATTCAAGACCTATGGTTGCGGTTCAGCCATTGCCTCATCTTCTTTAGTGACCGAGTGGGTCAAAGGTAAAACTTTGGATCAGGCTCTAGAAATTAAAAATTCTCAGATTGCGGAAGAATTGGCTTTACCTCCAGTGAAGATTCATTGCTCTATTTTGGCTGAGGATGCAATCAAAGCCGCTGTGGCTGATTACAAAGAAAAGCATGCAAAATAATCATGGCCATTACATTGACAGAAAAAGCAGCAAAGCACATCACGCGCTATATTGAGCGTCGTGGCAAAGGCATTGGCTTGCGTTTAGGGGTCAGAACCACAGGTTGTTCAGGTTTAGCCTATCAATTGGAGTACGTTGATGAAGCTTTACCTGAAGACACTCTCTTTGAATCTTTGGGAGTGAAGGTCTACGTTGATCCCAAAAGTTTGGCTTACTTGGATGGCACAGAACTAGACTACGTTCGAGAAGGTTTGAATGAGGGTTTTAAGTTCCAAAATCCCAATGTGAAAGATGAGTGTGGTTGTGGCGAATCTTTCAGGGTTTAATGATTACTTTGCTTTATTTCAAATCAAGCCACAATTCAAGATTGATCGGTCGGCTTTGGAGTCTGCCTATTTGACTGTGCAAAAACAAGTTCATCCAGATTTGCATGCTCAAGGAACAGATGCTGAAAAGCGCTTGTCGATGCAAATGGCCACTTTGGCCAATACTGCTTATCGAACTTTGATGAATCCCATTCAAAGAGGTTTGTATCTCTGCTCTTTGAATGGCGTTGATCCACAGTTGGAAACCAATACGGCGATGCCCACTGACTTTCTGATGCAGCAGATGGAGTGGCGAGAAGCATTGGATGATTCTCGTAATGACCATCAAGAGTTGGATCGTTTGTATTCTGAAGTCGAAGCAATGAAAAGCAAAGTATTACAAGAATTGGAATTCGCTATCGATGGTCAGCAGGACTATGAGTTGGCGGCGCAAAAATTAAGAGCTTTATTATTTATAGAAAAATTTAGTACAGAGCTTGAAGAAGCTCTTTCTGCATAAGGATTGATTCAATAAGCCATGGCTCTATTACAAATTGCTGAACCAGGACAATCTCTGGCACCTCATCAACGCCGCATTGCAGTGGGTATTGATTTAGGAACCACCAATTCATTGGTGGCGGCCATGAAAAATGCCTTACCTGAAGTTCTGAGTGATGATCAGGGTCGCAAGTTACTGCCATCAGTCGTTAGGTATTTGCGAGGTGGTGCAACACAGGCAGGATATCAAGCCTTGCAAAATGCGAATGGTGACCCAAAAAATACCATTATTTCAGTGAAGCGTTTTATGGGGCGGGGTCTTAAAGACGTTCAAAATTCAGAAGCCATGCCTTATGAGTTTGTCGATGCGCCAGGCATGTTGAAGCTTAAAACAGTGGCCGGAGATAAAAGTCCCGTTGAGGTTTCTGCAGAGATATTGGCCAGATTACGTCAACGTGCTGAAGATTCCTTTGATGATGAAATTGTCGGTGCTGTTATTACGGTGCCAGCTTATTTTGATGATGCCCAGCGCCAGGCTACGAAAGATGCCGCGAAATTAGCCGGCATTGAAGTCTTGCGCCTGCTTAATGAACCCACGGCAGCAGCCATTGCTTATGGTTTAGACAATGCTGCTGAAGGTATTTATGCCGTATACGACTTGGGTGGTGGAACATTTGATATTTCTATTCTCCGTTTGAGTAAGGGAGTTTTTGAGGTTTTATCAACAGGTGGTGACTCTGCTTTGGGTGGGGATGATTTTGATCATCGTCTGTACTGCTGGGTTTTGGAGCAAGCCAAGTTGCAATTATTGTCAGACAAAGACACTCGCTTGTTACTGACTGCATCTAAGGATGTAAAAGAGCAACTCAGTAAAAATCCCTTGGCTCGTGTGCATGTCACCTTAAGTGATGGGACCAATGTCAATGTGGGGATCAGTCAAGCCCAATTTTTTGAGCTGACCCAACATTTGGTGAATAAAACATTATTAGCAGCCAAAAAAGCTCTCCGAGATGCCAGTCTTAATGTTGAGGATGTCAAAGGGGTCGTGATGGTGGGGGGTGCCACTCGTATGCCTCATGTTCAGAGAGCTGTAGGGGAGTTGTTTGGTCAAACACCTTTGACCAACCTAGATCCTGATCAAGTGGTGGCCATGGGGGCAGCCATGCAGGCAGATTTATTGGCAGGCAATCAGCAAAAAGGCAATGAATGGTTGTTATTAGATGTCATTCCTTTATCGCTGGGGGTTGAGACCATGGGAGGTTTGGTTGAAAAAATCATTCCTCGTAATACGCCTATTCCGGTGGCACGCGCCCAGGATTTCACAACATTTAGAGATGGTCAAACTGCTTTGGCGGTGCATGTTTTGCAAGGTGAGCGAGAAATTGTGGATCATTGCCGATCCCTGGCTAAATTTGAATTAAAGGGTATTCCACCGATGGCTGCGGGTGCAGCAAGGATTAGGGTGACTTATCAAGTGGATGCTGATGGTTTACTTTCTGTCACAGCCAGAGAGACTCAATCAGGTGTTGAAGCGGCGATCAATGTGAAACCTTCTTATGGTTTATCTGATGGTGATATCACTTCAATGCTTCAAGATAGTTTTAGCCACGCTGCTGATGATGTTCAGGCCAGGGCTTTACGAGAAGAGTTGGTGGATGCAAAACGCTTGATTGAAGCAGTTGATGCTGCTTTGGCTGAAGATCAGAATCTATTGGATGATGATGAGTTAGAGGTCATTCAGCGCAAATTGAGTGCTTTGAAAGAGTTGGTTCAAGATGCCAAAGATACACAAGTGTTAAGACGCTCTGTGGAGTCATTATCGAAGGCAACCGATGAATTTGCTGCCAGAAGAATGAATGAAAGTATTAAAAAAGCCTTATCAGGCAAAAAAATTGCAGAAATTTAATCGAATGAATAGGAACTGAAAATGCCACAAATCGTTGTTCTTCCTCATGCTGAATACTGTCCAGACGGCGCTGTACTTGAGGCTTCTGCTGGTACCACCATTTGTGAAGCCTTATTAGAAAATGACATTGAAATCGAACATGCTTGTGAAATGTCCTGTGCTTGCACAACATGCCATGTGATTGTGAGAGAAGGTGGCGAGAGCTTGAATGAATCTGATGAAGCAGAGGATGATTTGCTCGATCGTGCTTGGGGTTTATCACCTCAGTCCCGCTTGTCATGCCAAGCCATCATTGCGCAAAAAAATTTGGTGATTGAGATTCCTAAGTATTCAATTAACCATGCCAAAGAAAATCACTAATGTGAATGATTCAGAGCCCAAGATTTTTATCACCATTAAAAAAAAGACCTGATCACTCAGGTCTTTTTTATTGATAGCCACACTTAAATTTGCAAAAAAGATTCAATCTTTTATTCAGAATTAAACCTTCCTTCGGGAATTTAATCTTCTTTTCTCATGTGAGGAAAAAGAATCACATCACGAATATTGGGTGAGTCTGTAATTAACATCATTAAACGGTCAATACCAATGCCGCAACCGCCGGTAGGAGGCATGCCGTATTCAAGTGCGCGAATAAAGTCAGCGTCAAAATACATGGCCTCTTCATCGCCCGCTTCTTTTTGCGCGACTTGTGCATGAAAGCGAGCAGCTTGGTCTTCAGCATCATTGAGCTCTGAGAAACCATTGGCGATCTCTCGACCTGTGATGAATAGTTCAAAGCGTTCAGTAATGCCAGGTCGTGTGTCAGATTCTCGGGCCAATGGGCTGACTTCGATCGGGTAGTCAATGATGTAAGTAGGCTCCCATAAGTGCTCTTCAGCCGTAGCTTCAAAGAGTGCCAATTGCAAAGCACCTAGACCGGCATTTTTAAGAGTAGGGCCATTGATATCCTCGCCCGCTTTTTTGAGCTCTGCTCGAATAAATTCAGCATCTTCTAACTGACTGGCTGTGTACTCTTTCTTGGAAAGAGGGGCATATTTCAAAATTGCTTCAGCAATTGTGAGACGTTGGAAAGGTTTTGAAAGATCTAGCGGTTTGCCTTGGTAAGTCAAGACAGCAGTGCCTTGTGCATCGATGGCGGCCGCACGAATCAATTCTTCAGTGAAGGTCATGAGCCATTTGTAATCAGTGTAGGCTGCATAAAACTCCATCATGGTGAATTCAGGGTTGTGTCTTGGACTCACACCTTCATTACGGAAGTTGCGGTTGACTTCAAAAACACGTTCAAAACCACCCACAACTAAACGTTTGAGATAAAGCTCAGGAGCAATTCTTAGGAACATTTGCATGTCCAAAGCATTGTGGTGGGTGATGAACGGTTTGGCCGCGGCACCGCCTGGAATGGGGTGAAGCATCGGTGTTTCTACCTCCATAAAGCCAGCGTCTTGCATGTGGTGACGGATGGAAGCCATGGCTTTACTGCGGGCTAAGAATGTTTGGCGTGTTTCTGGAGAAACAATCAAGTCAACATAACGTTGGCGATATTTGAGTTCTTGGTCTGATAGGCCATGAAACTTATCGGGTAGTGGGCGTAGCGACTTGGATAGCAAGCGCAGATTTTTGACCAGCACCGATAACTCACCTTTATTGGTTTTAAAGACCACGCCCTCTGCAGCAATAAAGTCACCCATATCCCAATGTTTAAAGGCATTGTGTGCATCTGCACCCGCATCAGCATCGTTGATATAAAACTGAATTTGACCCGAGCGATCTTGCACGGTAGCAAAACTGGCCTTACCCATGACGCGCTTAAGCATCATGCGACCCGCAACTTTGACCGTGATATTTTTTTCAGCGAGATGTTCTTTGCTAATCTCTCCGTAGTGAGCATGTAAATCAGCCGCGTGATGAGTAGGAACAAAATCGTTCGGAAAAGCGACGCCATTTTTACGAATTTGGGCGAGTTTTTCACGACGTTCTGCAATGATGTGATTTTCATCAATGATGGGGCTAGATTGTTCTTGGCTCATGATTTTTCCAGTGGAAATGAATAGTTTTTAAACGCCTTGCTTTAAGCTGGCTTCAATGAATGCATCAAGGTCACCATCCAACACTTTTTGAGTGTTGGATATTTCAACGTTGGTTCGCAGGTCTTTGATGCGGCTTTGGTCAAGGACATAGGAACGGATTTGATGTCCCCAACCCACGTCACTCTTGGTGGCTTCTAATTTATCTTGTTCTGCTTGACGCTTGCGCAATTCATGCTCGTATAGACGAGATTTCAGCATGGACATTGCTTCTGCACGATTTTTATGTTGACTTCGATCGTTTTGGCACTGAACCACAATACCCGTAGGGATGTGAGTCAAACGAACCGCTGAGTCAGTTTTATTGATGTGCTGACCACCCGCACCAGAGGCACGATAAGTATCTGTTCTGATGTCTGCAGGATTGATGTCAATTTCAATAGAGTCATCCACCTCAGGATATACGAAGACACTGGTAAAAGAAGTGTGGCGACCATTGGCTGAGTCAAAAGGTGATTTTCTAACTAAGCGATGCACCCCAGTTTCTGTTCTCAGGTGCCCATAAGCATATTCACCATCAACTTTGATTGTGGCGCTTTTAATGCCTGCCACATCGCCGTCTGATACTTCAAGAACCTCGGCTTTGAAGCCTTTGCGTTCGCAATAACGGATGTACTGGCGCAACAACATGCTGGCCCAGTCACAAGCCTCAGTACCGCCAGCGCCTGATTGAATATCAATAAAGCATGAGCTAGGATCCATTGGGTTGCTAAACATTCTGCGGAATTCGAGATCTTCCACTTGTTTGCGCATGCCAGCAGTGTCTGCCTCAATGGATAGGATCGTGTCAAAGTCACCTTCCTCTTTGGCCATTTCCATGAGCTCTTGGCTGGAAGTGATGTTGTCGGTCAAAAAGTTGATGGTGCCAACAACGCCATCCAGTAACTTTTTTTCTTTTCCTAATGCTTGAGCCTGTTTGGGGTCATCCCAAATTTTAGGGTCTTCAAGGGTTTGATTGACCTCGACTAAGCGTTCTGCCTTATTGTCGACGTCAAAGATACCTCCGAAGTTCAATCGTACGGATACGGAGGTCTTCGAGGGTGTTGCTAATGAGATTTAGTTGTTCAGCTTCCATGGTGCGCGATTATAAAGCTTCATCGAGTGCTTCTATATGTAATTGCGCACGAGCCACCCCTTGATAGTAATCTGTCACCAAGCGATAAGCCAGGCGCGCGGGATTGGGTAGGGGAATATTTCTAGAGAACCAAATGCCATTCAGAGTTTTCGGATGGCTGTTGCCATTACTTTGAATGGCTTTGAGCTGTAAACGCAGATGCTTATCTTGAATGAGGGTTTGATTCAATACTTCAAATTCACCCACGAACACGGGGGCAGGGAAGCCTTGACCCCAAACCTCATTGGCCAAAATGATGCCGAGTTCAGGTTCAATTTCATCTGGATTTAGAGGGCCATCATGAATCAGCTGCCGCTGCAAGATTTCCTCGGTCAGCAATGATTGTGCGATTTCTTCAAAGCAAGCCTGAAAGCTCTTAAGGGATTCGCGGTGAATAGTTAAGCCAGCTGCCATGGCATGACCACCAAATTTTAAGATTAGATCTGGATATTTTTTAGAGACTAAATCCAAAGCATCTCTGAGATGAAATCCTTGGATTGATCTTCCTGAACCTTTTAAAACAGGTACGCCAGCTTCTTCCCCAGGAGCAAAAATTAAGGTTGGGCGATGAAATTTTTCTTTCAGGCGAGATGCCAAGATGCCAATGACTCCTTGATGCCAAGATTCTTCAAATAAGCATAAGGTGGCTTGTTCGCCCACCTCAATATCAATCAGGCTGGCCAAGGCCGTTTCTTGCATACCAGCCTCAATGTTGCGCCGTTCGCGATTCATGCGATCTAGTTCGTGAGCCAAACGCAAAGCTTCTTCGTTTGATTCAGCCAAAAGACACTGTATTCCCAGAGACATATCCGCTAGGCGACCTGCTGCATTGAGGCGAGGTCCCAGAGTAAAGCCCAAATCAAATGCGCTGGCGCGTTGAGGGTCTTTACCGGCGGCCAAATAAAGAGCTCTAATACCAGCTTGCATTTGACCTTGTTTGATGCGTTTGATGCCACTGGCAACCAGAACCCGATTGTTACGATCCAGTGAGGCCACATCTGCTACGGTGCCTAAAGCCACCAGATCCAAAAGGTTTTCTAAGCGAGGTTGATTTTCAGCGGTGAACACACCTCGATTTCGAAGTTCCGCACGAAGCGCAATCAGCAGATAAAACATCACCCCAACACCCGCCAAGGCTTTACTCGGAAATTGGCAGTTCGGTTGGTTGGGGTTGACAATCCAGGCTGCCTTGGGCAATTGATCGGCAGGTAAATGGTGATCGGTAACCAAAACTTCCATACCCAATTCATTTGCTCTAGAAACACCCGCCAAGCTGGCAATGCCGTTATCAACGGTAATCAAAATATCTGGGCGTTGAGCACGTGCTGCTGCTAATTCAACCACTTCAGGAGTTAGACCATACCCCAGAGTGAAGCGATTAGGCACAAAATAATCAATTTGAATATTCCAAGGGGCTCCAAGTGCTTGCAAGCCCTTCATGCCAACAGCGCAAGCTGTGGCCCCATCGCAATCATAGTCCGCCACAATCAATAATCTTTTTCCTGCTTCAATTGCATTGGCGAGATACTCTGCAGCTGCTTCACAATGAGTCAATTGAGAAGGGGGAATCAAATGTTTAAGCTCAAGTATCAATTCTTCGGATTTTTCAATTCCTCGAGCAACGAATAGTCTAGATAAGACTGTGTGAACACCACTTTGAGCAAGGGAGTCTGCCTTACTTTTGGAGTAAGAGCGTTCTGTAAATTTAACTGTCATGAGCGAAGCATATCTTGGAGTGATGGCTTGACAAATTTTTTCCAAAACGCAAAGCCCTGAGTTGGAAGTTCACTTTGAATTAAAACTTGGGTTCTTTCTTGTCCCTCTGGAAAGTCAATTAAAACAATCTCTTGAATATGGCCTTGAATCAATGCTTCACAAGCAGCATTCCAAAGTTCAAGGCTTTGAGGATCTTTGAGGGATGCCAAAGACAATGCGCCATCCAGTGGCTCGGGCAGTAAAGAGCTTTGATGAGCTTTATTGAGATAAGTGGCCAGTGTATTGAGGCAAGCATCAAAACTATGAAGCAATGATGCTTGCATTAATTTTGAGTGAGGAGACAGCTGATTCAGAGAGCCGATACCACTGATCCAAACAGAGTTCACAGGCAACAATCCTTGATTTTCTCTAGATTCATTAACTGGATGATTGAACCAAATCATTTGGATTTCGTTTTGCCATTTGCGCCACTGTCTGGCCACTCCTTCAATATCTGTATCTGATGGCATCCAATGATCAATGTTTCTACCTTCAGCTTGATGGGTGCTCACAGTTGAAAGAGATTGCAGTCTCGGACACTCGATAAACCAACGATGGATTGTGGGGCGGAATACCTGCGTGCACATTTCAGCAAATACATCTTTGACTGCCTCAAATAATTCCTTCACTTCCTCTGCCTTTAATTGAAGGATAGAGGGATCGGTTAAAACCAAATGATCGCGTGCAGCGTGGATATGAACAGGCTCTATTCTGGCAATGCATGCATTGGGTGCAAATACTTCACCATGAGCTTGAAGCTCGAGTGGTGCGCTGGCACATGAGGGCCCAAGTAAAAATTTTTCATAGGGTAAACCGCGATCAAATGAATCTTGATCGGGTGTATCTGTGATAACCAAGGTGTATGCCATACCCCTGATTTTAGGTGGCAATTAGACCTTCTGTCCAAGAGCAGGCTAAACTCCTCTTTATGAGCATGTGGCCAATTGAACTGGAAATCGCATGGCGCTATACCAGTGCCAGGAGAAAAGCCGGAAAAAATAAAGAAACTGGCTCAAAAGATGGCTTTTTGTCATTCATTTCGACTGTTTCGATGCTGGGTATTGCCTTAGGCGTAGCTGCTTTGATTGTGGTTCTATCGGTCATGAATGGTTTTCAAAAAGAAGTCAGGGACCGCATGTTGTCTGTGCTTTCTCATGTCGAAATTCATGCTCCAAGTGGTTTGGGGGATTGGCAGCCCTTAGTCAGCCAGGTTCAATCTCATCCCCATGTGAAAGGGGCGGCCCCCATGATCATGTCTCAAGCATTGGTCACCAGGGGTGATGTCATGAGAGGGGTTGCTCTTCGAGGCATTGATCCCGTTCTTGAGGCTCAAGTCTCAGATATTCCAAAGCATTTCATTCAGGGAAAAGTTCTGGAATTAAAGCCAGGGGAGTTTGGTGTAGCTCTTGGGGCTGAATTGGCGGGTCTTTTGAATGTTCAATTGGGTGATCGAATCACGATAATGGTCCCTGAGGGTGATATTAATCCGGCTGGAATGACCCCACGAATGAGGGCCTTTAAGTTAGTGGGCATCATTGACAGTGGCCATTATGAATTTGACAGCACTTTGGCGGTGATTCATTGGAAAGATGCCGCTTCTTTATTAAGGCTCGATGGACCTTCGGGCATCCGACTTAGATTAGATGACATGCAAAGAGCGGCTAAAGTTGCTGATGACTTGTCTTTGAAGTTACCTGGTTTATGGGTGAAAGATTGGACTCGTCAAAATAAGAACTGGTTTGCAGCGGTTCAAACTGAAAAGCGCATGATGTTCATCATCTTGACCTTGATTATTGCTGTTGCGGCCTTCAATTTGGTATCCACTTTGGTCATGACTGTGACGGATAAACAGGGTGATATTGCAATCCTAAGAACCATGGGAGCAAGTGCTGGAATGATTCAAAGAATCTTTTTTGCGCAAGGTTTCATGATTGGTGCCTTAGGCACGCTTGGAGGCATTCTTCTTGGTTTATTGGTTTCATTGAACATTGATGTGATTGTCCCGACTTTAGAAGCGATATTTAGAGTTCAATTTTTACCTCGTGATATTTACTTTATTTCAAGCTTGCCATCGGATGTTCGCAGTGGTGATGTCATTACCGTCGGCTTAATGGCATTTTTTCTATCTTTATTGGCGACTTTGTATCCTAGTTGGAGAGCGGCCAAAATTCAACCAGCGCAAGCCTTGCGCTACGAATGAGCTGGATGACTATGAATATCGCACTCAGCGCAAAGAATCTTTCCAAGACCTATGGTCAGGGCGAGTTGTCTGTTCAGGTTTTATTTGACATTAATTTAGAGCTCAAGGCTGGTGAAAAATTAGCGATTATTGGAGCTTCGGGTTCTGGTAAGAGTACTTTGTTGCATTTATTAGGTGGCCTAGATCATGTCAGTGAAGGTCAAGTTCATTTGGCGGGACATTTATTAAACCGCTTATCAGAGTCGCAGCTCAATCAAGTGCGCAATCAACATTTAGGTTTTATTTATCAATTTCATCATCTTTTGGCTGAGTTCAGCGCCATCGACAATGTGGCCATGCCTTTGAGAATTCGTGGCATGGGTCATGAAGAGGCTCGCATTCTTGCCAAGGAGATGTTGATTAAAGTAGGTTTGTCTCATCGCATTCATCATCGTCCGGCAGCTTTGTCTGGTGGAGAGCGCCAGCGTGTGGCGGTTGCCCGAGCTTTAGTGACTCAACCAACTTGTGTGTTGGCGGATGAGCCCACCGGCAATTTGGATGCAGAAACAGCGGATGCGGTCTTTGATTTGATGCTGGATTTAGCGAAGCATCAGGGAACTGCATTTGTGATTGTGACGCATGATGCTGCTCGCGCTGCCAGATGTGATCGAATTTTGCGTTTAGATCATGGCGTTTTAAAGGCGA
>CAYVBV010000022.1:0-21345 GCA_964449745.1 uncultured Polynucleobacter sp.
TCATTGGTGTCAAGATGTTGTTGATTGACTTGTACAAGATTCCCATCACTTGGTCATTGGGCTTCACAGTGTTGACTTTGGCGGTCACGATGATTCTTTCATTGAAGATTCCGGCTAAATCTGGAGAGTCAAGTACTTCATTCCCATTCAGTCCTAAAGAAAAGGGTGGTGCGAAAGAGCCGAACTGATGATGGAAACTGTTTGTGGAAACTGTTTATGGAAACTGATTATGCTCAATGAGCAATGATCAAAGTTCATGAACATTTTTTATGAGCATTGAACACAAAGACTGATCACTAAAACTTGAGACTTGAGTGCTCATCGTTGATTCAATCTCAATGTTTTTAGTGCGCTGAATTAGTTTTCATTCACTGGCCTAGAACCCAGTCACTGCAAGGTGATTGGGTTTTTCTTTACTCTTTTTTTTCGGTCTTTTCTGTTCGGTTTTTGACTTCTTATTTGCCCACTTTTCTCTTAGGGCGATTCTCTTGTGATATCCTAAATAGGAATCATTCTCATAAAGAGTGATTCAGATTTTTTGATAACTCAAAAGGAAAAATATGAAGTTAATAAAAGTTCTACCTATGTTCATGTTGGCATGCATGGTTCAAACACCAGCTCATGCCGGATCATTTGGTTACATCAGTGGGGCAGAAACTCTGCCGGAGGGTGCCATGGAAGCCAAATGGACAACAACCCTCAAAGAGGGCAAACGTTATGGCAGTTACAAGCGAGAGGAATACAAAGCCGAATTTGAGTACGGTGTCGCGAATGACTTATCAGCCGCTTTTAAGCTCAATGGCATTAAACACAACTATGACTGTGGTGATGGGTGTGCGGGTGGGGTCGATACTGCAGACAGAGAAATTCCGGGTAGCTTGAAACAAACTCGTTTTACGGGAGCCACGGTAGAGCTAAAAAAGAACTTGCTTTCGCCTTATAAAGATCCGATTGGTCTAGCCTTGTTAGGAGAAGTCACTTACGCCACCCGCGACAACATCACGGGAGAAAAAGGCGTGGGTTGGGGTTATGAAACAAAACTCATTTTTCAGAAACCCTATCTTGACGGTCAATTGCAATGGATGACCAACTTAGAGTTGGAAGTTGAGTCTTGGAAAGCCGATGGAGGGAGTAGTACGGAATGGGCAGTGGCGCCTCGTTTGCGCAGCGGTGTGTCTTATCGTTTTGCTCCTCGTTGGTCGGTCGGACTAGAGGGTTGGATTGATAAAGAGATTCTCAATAGTCCAGGGGTTACCAATGACAACAAAGGTGGTTGGGAGATGGATCACTGGGATCTATTTGCCGGTCCAACACTTCACTATGCTGACAAGGACTATTGGTTCACGCTGACCGCTGTCAAACAGATTGCCGGTTCAGATGAGTCCAACAACAACCACAAAGGTCGTCACTTGGCTGATCATGAGAAGAAAGAGTTGCGCGTTAAGGTGGGTTACAACTTCTAATCATGAGTTCTCCTCGTTCAGAATTGATGAGCTGGATGTTGGCTGGAGTCATTGCACCAGCCATGCCCATGGCTTATGCCAGTGACTACTTGAGCATTGCTCAGGCACAGCAACTGTTATTTCCCAAGGCCACCCAGTTCATCTCAACTCCGATCTTGTTGAATCAGGCAGATAAAACCACGATTCAACAAAAAACAGGGCTTAAGCAACGCTGGGATCAGCAGCAGGCCTTTAAGGTCATGAAAAACCAAGAGCATCTCGGTTGGTTAATGATCGACGATGTGATTGGTAAACATGAGTTCATCACATATGCCCTGGCGATTTCGCCTAAGGGCGCTATTTTAGGAATTGAAATTTTGAAATATCGAGAAACTCATGGTGGGCAAATACGTCATGAAGCATGGCGCAAGCACTTCATTGGCAAAACAAACAAAGATCCATTTAAGCTCGACCAAGACGTGCCCAACATCACAGGGGCCACTCTTTCTTGCAGAAATGTTCTTTCTGGCACTAAACGATTATTAGTGATTCATGAAATTTTCTTGAAAGGACGCACATGACAGGTGTCATTAAACGCATGAAACCCGTATTAGGAACCTATGTTGAAGTGGCGGTGGCTGGCTCGAAACTCACGGCCATTGATACGCACCACCTCATTAATCAGGCCTTTGTTGAGATAGAGTTAATTGACCGACTCATGTCTTTTCATAATAGGAAAAGTGATTTGTCGCGCATCAATTGCTCAAATGGAGAATGGGTCAAGGTTAATCCACACGTCATTCAGGTTTTGAAGATGGCCAAGAAAATCATGTATGAAAGCAAGCATGGTTTTAATTGCACGGTCGGTGGTCAACTCATCAATGCAGGCGCTTTACCAAAGATCCGAGGTTTGCCTAAATACTTTTATCCGGTTGGAGATGCCTCGGACATTGAGATTGATCGCGTGCATGTGCGCTTAAGAAGAAAAGTCTTGATTACTTTGGATGGCATTGCCAAGGGTTATGCCGTGGATTTGGCGGCCAATCGCTTGGAAGCTGAAGACATTCAGGGGTATTGGATTGATGCGGGAGGTGATATTCGAACTGGGGGAGATGTAGAGGTACAAATTTCTCAGCAAGATGAAAACAATTACATGAAACCGGTGGTCCTCTTAAAAAATGCTTGTGTGGCCAGTTCGCGTCTGAAACCCTATTTGGACCCAGACTATCCAGCTCTATTGGTAGGTTCTGATCAATATGCCAAAGAGGGGGTTTACACCGTACAAGCGAAAAAAACTTGGTTGGCCGATGCACTCACCAAAGTGGCGGCGTTTTCATCGAGGGATGTTCTGGAGGCCATGCTGAAAGAAAAACAAGCGCAGTTATTGTTAACTCCCCGATGAGAGGTTTTCCCAAGGGCTTCTATGGTCTGCTCATCGGCGTGATCTTGATTCTGAGTCTCTCAGGCATGGCATTGATACCTCATTCCTTGGAAGAGCGCTTGATGTTAAGTCTGGATGAGCTCAATCTCTTCACCTGGTTAAGGCCCATTGTCATTATTCATGGAGTATTTGCATTTTTAATGACTTTGTTTCTTGGGGCAGTGTGGGTGATTCACATGCGCATGTGGTGGAATAAACGCAAGCACGTCTGGTCTGGAAGTTTCTTGGCTGCTTTGATGCTCAGCCTCATTCTCACGGGTTTAGGAGTTCACTACCTGGGAGATGAGGTTTGGGTCATCAATGCGGCTTTGAGTCATGCTGGATTGGGTCTACTCATGTGTTTTGCCATCTTGGTGCATCTCTTGGTGGCCAGTTACGCAAGTACAAGCAATAGCAACCCTCAAGAAATCACTCAGGCAACAAAAAATATTTAAATTATTTTAAATAATTTAATGATAATCATTATCAATTGTGTTATAGTTATTTCCGTAGGCAGTTCACTCCTGTTTACGTTATCTTCTATCTCTTAATAGCCCCGTTTCGTACGGGGCTTTTTTTATCCAATCTATCTCCATACATACGCCAAGAGCAGGGGAATTCCAGGCCGAATGGCCCTCAAGAAATATTTCTCTTAACGTAGTAAGCTAAAGAGATGAACCTAAGTTCTCAATCTGCTTTTAGATCCGTTTTTAGAAGACTCGTGGCATCAAGTGCCCTGAGTCTGACGATGCTCTGTGGCTTGATTTCCCCAGCTGCAGCACTGGCACCATCTTCTTTAGACAAACTCATTGAACAGCAACTGCCTCGGGCACAAATGATTGGTCAAGGAAGAATGACCTATTGGGGTTTCAAGCTCTACGATGCCAAGCTCTATTCCAGTCCAGAGGGTAATGGTGGCTTTGCCTTGCATTTGCAATACCTGCGCACTTTTGAAGCTTCAGCCCTGTATCAGCAAACCATGGAAGAGCTTAAAAAATTAGGCATTCCAGACCATAAGCGCCAAGAGTGGTCACCTCAACTGGCCAATGCCTTTAAAACAGTCAAAGAAGGTGACACCATCACTGCGGTCAGAAAACCCCAATCAGTCACGCGTTTGTTTCTGAATGGGCAAGCCATGAGTGAGATTCGTGGGGAAGAGTTATCACAAGCATTTTTTGGCATCTGGTTGCATCCTCGCACCAGTGCGCCACAACTGCGTCATAGTTTGTTGGGGCAGGTTTGCCCCAACACCAATTTAGAGGCTTATTGTCATGAATAAATGGATCAAACAACTGGGAGCGTGTTTCATGGGGATTGCATTGTTATCAGGTTGCTCAAGTGTCAAGGTCTCAGAATATGCCCAAGAAAACCCCAAACTAGATTTGGCGGATTACTTTAACGGCACGATTGATGCCCATGGCATCTTCACGGATCGCAGTGGCAAAGTCGTCAAAAGATTCAAAGTGGTCATTGATGCCAAATGGACAGTGCAAGACGGTAAAAAAGTAGGGGTCTTGGATGAGGCATTCACATATTCCGATGGCAGTACTCAACGTCGTGTTTGGACTCTCACTGAGATTGCTCCTAAGCGCTACAAAGGCGTAGCCGATGATGTAGTGGGTGAGGCCATGGGCGATGTGGCTGGCAATGCCCTGAACTGGTCTTATACCTTGGCCTTACCCGTCGATGGCAAAGTCTACAACGTACAGTTCAATGACTGGATGTATCAGATGGATGACAAAGTCATGTTGAACAAAGCCACCATGAGCAAATTTGGTATTTACTTGGGCGAAGTCACCTTGGCGTTTTATAAACGCTAAGTGCTTATCAAGACCAGTGCCTTCATGCCTAAACTATGAATGAAGAAAAATAAAAATAAAAAATAAAAATAAAAAATAAAGTAAAAAATGAAAAAACTTCTTAACTTCATTCAGTTTCAGGCAGTCTGGTTCATTTGCATTTTGGGCGCAGCCCAACAATGGGAGTTAACAGCTTTATTCATTTCTTTAGGTATTCTGATCTGGGCTGTATTGATTTCAGAAAACCGCCAACACGATCTTTACCTGATCTTGATTGGAGTTTGCTTAGGCTTTGTGATTGACACGGCCATGATTCAGTTGGGCTTGATGTCTTTCACCACTCATTATTGGCAGAGTGTTTCACCTGTGTGGATGAGCTTGATCTGGGCTGCTTTGGTACTCACGCTCCAGTCATCCATGAGTTGGTTGTCACAACGCTATCTTTTATCCGCCATTCTGGGGGCCATCAGTGGACCCTTTGCTTATTGGGCAGGTGTCAGAATGGGGGCTGGCTCGTTCAATGACTTTCATCTGGCGATTGTGGCACTTTCAGTGATTTGGTGTCTGGTCACCCCATTCTTGTTCTATTGCTCAAATCAATTGAAGGCCACTCATCATGTCTCATCCCAAGTCTGAACAAGCTTTAGTCATTCTCTCTGCACACGAGATTCCTCTTGGAGAACTCGAGGGTTGGAAGATTTCTGAGGATCAACTCTCTTTACAAAAGCAATTCAAATTCAAAGACTTTGAACAAGCGTTTGCTTTCATGACCCGATGCTTTGATCCGATTGAAGCCATGAACCATCACCCCGATTGGTCCAATGTCTATGGCAACGTGAACGTGACTCTGAACACCCACGACGTGGGTGGCATTACCCACAAAGACATTGCTTTGGCTAAAGTGATGAATGAAGTCATGACTCAAGTTGTGAAGTAATTAAGTTGTGAAGTCATTAAGTCCTGAAATAATCACGACTTGATAAAAACTAAACAATCTAACTTCAGCTTACCAAGGAATCTCTTCGCCTTGGTAGCTCAAAAAACGACCCGTGTCTTTGGCGCTCAGCCCCAGTAATACTTTGAGCATATCGCTCGTGGCATCTTGCGGTGAGCGACCAATCTGGTCACCCTTAAACGGTCTGGATAAGTGAGAAGCCACAGTGCCAGGATGCAAGGCAATCAGGCAATGATTGGGATGGGTGCGTTTTAATTCAATGGCGGCTGTTTTGATCATCATGTTCAAGGCCGCTTTTGAAGAACGATAGCTGTACCAGCCCCCTAAACGATTGTCTTCAATGCTGCCCACTTTGGCAGAAACACAAGCCATCACACTGCCAGCAGGATCGAGTAATGAACCGAATGCCTGTATGCACAAGGCAGGGCCCAATGCATTGATTTGCATATTCTCTAGAAACTGAGCAGCAGACACATCGGCCAGTTTCTTTTCTGGCAGCCATGATTCATTGTGCAAAACGCCCGTGCTCACAATGATCAACTGAAACGGACCCTGATCTTGCAGAGTCTGGGCTGCCAGTTCAATGGAAGCTGGGTCTTTGTAATCAATCGCAGGACTGGAGTGGCGATGTAGGCCAATCACTGATGCGCAATGAGTTAAATTGGATAAATGCTCTACAAAAGCAGAGCCAATGGCGCCACTCGAGCCAATAATCAAAGCTTTGAAAGAATCGTGTGTACTGAGCATGTTTCTAAAATGATCCAATGAGCTGATCCACTAAGTTGATTCACTACGCTGAACAACTCAGCTGATCAAAAAAATATAATCTCAGTGTAATCTCAGATTCATTTTTATGGGGTCTATTGACCTAAATCCTACTGTGGCACCACAGATATGAGTAAGATGAGGGCATTCACATAACTCATAACCCATAACTCATAGAACCATGCTACTGACGTTTGCCTTTGTTTTTAATTCAATCCTGGCCTTTGCCACGATTTTGATTCATTATGAGGTGTTGTTTCAGTTAGACAAGCACTTGCCCAGAATGTCTCATTTGCCGGCTCGCTTCAAAGTATTGGTGGGAGCAGGGGTGGTCTTCATGACCCACGTGATCGAGATCTGGATTTTTGCTTTGGGTTATTACTTGACCTTGCAATTGGATGGCATGGGTAGCTTGATTCACCAAACCAGCAGTGATGGTCTATTTTTGGACTATGTGTATTTATCTTTCATTACCTACACCACCGTGGGTTATGGTGATGTGGTGGCCCAAGGCTATGTGCGATATCTCACTGGGGTGGAAGCCTTGTTGGGCTTATTGCTAATCACTTGGTCTGCATCTTTTTTATTTCTAGAAATGCAAAAGTACTGGTCGCAGTCTAAGAAATAAACTCAATACTGACTCTTTTACTTAAATAAAAAATCAATTGTCTCGAATGTACTCTGGGAGTTTGGCGCCACAGTGGCGGCAATATTGATCGCCAGCATCATGGCCTTCACTGATGCATTCTTTGCAAACGCGTGTGGTTACTGTTCGGCCGCGAGTATTTGATAGTTCTGCTGTCACAATGCCAGTCGGTACGGCCAAAGTTCCCCAGCCCATCAGCATCATGATCGATGCAATCAAACGACCCAAATCAGACTTGGGGGTGATATCACCGTAACCCACAGTGGTCATGGTCGTAATGGCCCAATAGATCCCCACCGGAATACTGGTAAAGCCATTGGCAGGTCCTTCAATCACATACATCAAAGTACCTAAAACCATCACAATCATTAAAACGCCAGACAGAAACACAAATATTTTTCTGCGGCTTGCTTTCAGTGCAGCTCCCAGGTGCATGTACTCAGACACATACTCAGTGAGTTTGAATACTCTAAAAATCCGAATCAAACGCAAAACACGCACGTCAATTAGGGCATGAAGCTCTGGGAAGAGCATGGCCAAGTAAGTGGGCAAAATCGCCACCAAATCAATGATGCCGTAAAAGCTACGGATGTATTGCCAGCGATTGGAGGCGCAATACACCCGGGCGGCGTATTCCAAACTAAAAATAAGAGTAAAGAACCATTCCAGAATGGATAAGCCCAAATGGTATTTCTGAGCCACAGTTTCCACACTGTCTAAAACCACCACCACTAAAGACAGCAGAATCAAATAAATGAGCGCTTTATCAAACAGCTGTCCGGCACGGGTATCGGCTTCAAAAATAATAATGAAGAGTTTTTCTTTGAAAGACTTATTGGCCAATGCGGGATTCATCCATCAAACCTTTATTTCTCAGCCATGGCTTTATAGATGCTTGGAAAGCATGAAATAAATATATAGCTGGCGTATTGTTCTGCTTGCATTTGATCTAAAGCGGAGTACATCTCTTCACGGATCAAACCAATTTGATGCGAATCAGTTTTTTCTAGAGCCACAATCAAGCGTTGTGCAATCGAATCTTTTTCAATATCAATGCCATGCTTGACTTTGATTTCTCCTAAAAAAGTTCCATAAGTGCTGGCGAACTGCATATCAGCCACAAAACCTTTATGAATACTTGGGTGCTGTTGCACCAAGATCACAGCCAGTTTTTGGCAGTCTTGGAAAACTGCCCGCATTTTGAGAAGAATATCGTCGTTCATGGCTTTATTTTATCTCTGGAAAGACACCGTCTAAATAAAACCATTGATTATTCTCAAACACAAAAGAACTGATTTCATGAAGGCGATGGGCTTTGCCGTTCACTTTATAAATGGCTATAAATTCCACCGTGGCTTTTAGGCCATCGCTGGCAGGGGAGAAGTTCTTCACTCGCAGCTCTAACCATTGGGTGGGTTCATCGCTAACAATGGCGTCACTGGGGCAAGTGCTGGGATGCCAAGTCTTTCTGAGATAGTCTTCGAGTCCAAGAACAAAAGCGCTGTAACGCGAGCGCATCAAGGCTTTGGCATCAGAAGCAGGCTTTATGCCGCCATGCAATGGTTGGCAACAATCTGCATAGGTTGAGCCACCGCAGGGGCAAGGAGATAAAGCCATCTTATATTTTTGGAACTTTGATTAAGGCGGCCAATTCTTTCAAGCGTTCAATACCCGGTTCTTTTCTGGGCCACACCAAGTCCACGCCATCATTGGCGTATCTTGGTAAAACATGCACGTGCACATGAGGGACTGTTTGCCAACCAGCGGCTTTGTTGGTTTGCAATACAGTGATGCCTTCAGCCTGAAACACTTCTTGAACCACGTGGGCAATTTTCTTGGCGACTAAAAATAAACGCTGCGTGGTCACATCATCCATGTCTAGGATGGTTTCATAAGGTTTTTTGGAAGCCACAATCACATGACCATCATTGACTTGACCCGCATCCATAAATGCAAAGACCCATTCGTCTTCATAGACTTTGGCGCAAGGCCATTCACCGGAGAGGAGTTTTTCAAAAATGGTGCTCATGTTTTTCCTGTCAAAGAGTCAATCAAATGATCGAGGCAAGATTCAATCAAATAAGCAAAGCAAGATTTGATATAAAAATCAATATTCGTCTATATTAGACCGATTCATTGTGATGAAAGATATTTTGGCATGCATTTGATGGTTTACCTTCACGGCTTTAAATCTTCGCCGAATTCATATAAAGCACGCTTGACGCATCAAGCCGTGCAAGCCTTGCAAGCCAGTGATCCATCATGCACTTGGTACTGCCCACAATTACCGCCATCGCCTCGCGAGGCGATGCAGATGGTGCGTACCTTTATTGAGCAAGAAACCTTTGATCAGTTGTCTTTCATCGGATCTTCTTTAGGAGGTTATTACGCCACCTATCTGGCAGAGCGATACCCAAGCCGAGTGACTTTGCTAAACCCGGCGATTTTCCCGGCACGTGATTTAGAGCAATACATTGGTGAGCAAAAGGCTTGGCACAGTGAAGATTCTTTTGAATTTCTGCCTGAGTACGTCACTGAGTTGCAAAACCTATTTATTACTCAGATCACTGAACCTCAACGTTATTTCTTAATCGCAGCCAAAGGCGATGAAGTTCTGGATTGGCAAGAAATGTGTCAAAAATACCCCGATGCACATCAATTGATTCTGGAGGGCAGTGATCATGCCATCTCAGAATATGCCGACTACTTAGAGCAGGTCATGCAATTTCATTTTGGCAAATCTTTGACACACCGAAAGCCCACATAAGCCACTTTGGTGTCTCGTGGTTTGGTGGCCACATTCGATTCGACTTGATTCTCAGGACCGTACCACCATGAAGCCCCTCGAGTGATGCGTTCATTCCCAGAACCATCATCGACCCATTCCCAAACATTGCCACCCATGTCATACAAGCCATTGACACCCGCTTGAGTGGTCATTACGGCCACGTGACCAGTGCCCCGCCACAATGTATTAGCAGGGGCTAGGCCTTTTAGACCTGCACAGCCATTCAAGCAGTGCGATTGACGCGCGGTATCGCCATTGGGGTAGGTGTAACGTTGACCTTTGACGAATGGCTGTGTAGGAGAGGTGCGTTGCTCTAAAAAAGCCGCCGCGGTCCATTCAGCATCCTTGGGCAATCGTTTACCAAAGAATTGGCAAATCGCTTGCGCCTCATCAAAATTCAAATGCACTGCAGGCTCATTGTCTTTGGCCGGTACGCCAAACGGTTGTAACCAAGTCCAGCCTTTCTTTTGGGTCCAACCGGCTTCATAGATATTGCTGCCACCGGCTTTTTCTCCGGCGCTCACAAAACCTGTTTGTTTGGCATAAATCTTGACCGTGCCAATGGTCACCTCATGCAAATCCCATTCGAGTGAAGCAATGCGCGTGGTTTTTTCAAGTGCTTGGGGTTTGCTTGGCTTTTGAGTTTGAGCTTGAGTCTGTGCCTGAGCTTCTTTAACGTCTAAGCTGAAGCTCACAGCATTCATCACCATCAATGCAACTAAGCTCAACTGAATCTTTGTCGTGTTGGTTTTCATCGTTTCACTCTCAACATCAGTAATAAGAAAATAATCCCTGCGTAAATGCTCACGGTCTCGTAATCATTTTTGCCAGATTTGTGCCAGAAGTAATGCAGGATGACCAGAATGGCAATCACATAAATTAAGCGATGCAATTGCCCCCAACGACGTTTTAAATATTGCATGGACCATTGGTTCGAGGTCAAGGCCAGAGGTGTCAGTAGTACCAAAGATATAAAGCCCATGGTGATGAAGGGTCTCTTCACTACATCAGCCCACATTTCTGTCAATGACCAGTTGTGGTCTAACCAGAACCAAATCATGAAATGCAACACCGCATAAAAATAAACCAGTAAACCGAGCGTTCTGCGGTAATGAATCAATTGATTCCATCCGCTCAATCGTCGAATGGGAGTGATCGATAAGGTCAAGCACAAAAACACCAAAGCCCAAGTGCCGGTGGAGCGGGTGATGAACTCAATGGGGTTAGCACTTAAATCATCTTGGTAGCCCAAGACCACCAAGCGTAAGAGTGGAATCAGGCCAATGCCCACCAACAGGTACTTCATGAATCAATAATATTTTCGAAGATCCATGCCTTTATACAAATGAGCCACTTGGTCAGCGTAGCCATTGAAAGGCAAAGTCTTGATCTTGGGAGCAAAGATGCCGCCTTCGGCGCCGATGCGTCTTTCGGTGGCTTGACTCCAACGTGGGTGATTCACTTCAGGGTTCACATTGGAATAGAAACCATACTCATAGGGGGCAGACACTTTCCAACTGGTGGCCGGTTCTTTATCCGTGATCCGAATCTTCACAATCGACTTGGCACTTTTGAAACCATACTTCCAAGGCACTGTGATGCGCACTGGGGCACCATTTTGATTCGGTAACACTTCACCATACAAGCCAAAGGTGAGTAGCGTGAGAGGATTCATGGCCTCATCCAAGCGCAAACCTTCGGTATAAGGCCAGTTCAATACGCGACTGTTCACGCCAGGCATTTGTTTGGGGTCAGCCAAAGAAATGAACTCAATGTATTTGGCCGATCCTTGAGGTTCGCTGGCTTTGATTAAGTGCGATAAAGAATAGCCCACCCATGGAATCACCATGGACCAACCTTCCACGCAACGGAAGCGATACACACGTTCTTCCATGCCTGAGAGTTTCATCAAACTATCGATGTCCCACACTTTGGGTTTGTTGATTAAACCTTCTACGCTGACGGTCCAAGGTCGGGTCTTGAGGGTGTGAGCATTTCGCGCAGGATCCGATTTGTCTGTGCCGAATTCGTAAAAATTGTTATAAGTGGTGACATCTTTGTAGCTGGTCAGCTTATCAGGCACAAAGTAATTGGGGTTAGCTTTGGCAGGCAATTTGGGGCCAGATTGCGCCCATGCTTGGCGATTAAACCAAGTGGCTGTAGAGGCGCCAAAAGCTCCCATGGCGGCTAACTTGATCCACTGGCGACGGTTTTCAAACACCTCTTGGGGTGTAATTTGACTGCTGAGAATGTCTGGATGTTTTTTCATGGAACTAGCTTAATCCAGAATCCATACTTTTGCTTTGGAGGGCTTTATTCCCTTATAGACCGTAGCGCCGATGCTCTATCAATAAGCACAAATCCATCACGGCCTCTAATCCATGACTTTTTGCGTAAGCCAAAGCCTCGGGATTGATCACACCCAACTGCATCCAAAAAGATTTGGCGCCAATCTTCACAGCCTCATGAGCAATCTCCAAACAATCCTCAGATTTTCTGAAAACATTCACCATGTCCACCGGAAATGGAATGCTGCTCAGATTGGGATAACAAGTCTCACCCAAAATCTCTTGGCACATGGGATTCACAGGAATGATGCGATAGCCTTGAGCTTGCATGTATTTTGAAACGCCATAAGAGGGACGGTCTGGTTTATCGGATAAACCAACCACAGCAATTGTTTTGGTTTCTTGTAATAATTCTTTAATCGTCATGCCAACTCCAATAACGGTGCTCTAACAAGTGTCAACGTGATGCGTTTCAATTTCCCTGATTGTCTACTGAGATTTCATGAAAGCCAACCCCATTCATCCAAAAAAATTACTCAAGAGTAAATGGACGGCAGTCAAGCCAGAAAATAAAGAGAAACATTTCATGGTGGTGCGAGTGATTGAGCCAGACGTCGAAGGAGATCCGATTGAACAAGTCGTGATTGAAGCCGTCATGACGCGTCGCCAAAAAACAATCCATTGGCGTTCATTGGCCAATGGATTGGAGTGGAAACAAGGTTGGTTGAATTAGTGATTGATGAATCAATCTTGGTTAAAGTGCCTAACGCGTTTCGATATAGCGATAAAAAGGAATGGCTACTAAGATGCTGGTGATCGCTGAGACACCCATCCCCGCGACATTCATCCAAGGATCAGTGGGATACAAATTGATCCACAAACTGCTGATCAGTAAAGACACCGGAAAGTGCACCAAAAACACGGAGTAAGACATTTGACCTAGGGTGGCTAGTGGATTATTCCAAAGCTTGGCTTGAGACCAATTGAATGAATGAGAAATGGCCAACAGCATAGCAGTCAATAAAGCCAGCAATAGACGTTCTCTGAACTCTTGGTGGTAAAGAGAAAAAATTACCACGGCCACCACAGAAAACATCCACACATAATTGGAGGGATGTTTCACAAAATAAGCAGTCAGCAAACCTAAGCCATAGGCAGCAAAAAAATAAACAAACCAAACATCCCAGGCATCGTCAAGATTGAAGAAACACGTTGATAAAATAATCAATAAACCAAAAATGATCAAACTCAAAAAACGAGTTCTGCTCAAGGGCCATCCTGCCGAACTAAATTTCTCAACTAAAAAAACAATCAAGGCACACACAACAAATAACTGAAAATCAATCGCCACATACCAAAGACCGGCAGAGAATGATTCGTAGCCTAGGATGTTTTGTAAAAAGAACACATGGCTGATCAGTTGTTCCACTTCAGGTGTGTTTGAAATGGAATCGTGTGACATCCACTGCTTGGCCACGAAAGAGCAAACAATCGCCAAAACAATCGCCGCCAAATAGGGCAGTGCCAAGCGAATGTATTTGTGACCGATCACAGTAAACACATTCTTTTTTGCAAAGTAATTGGGCTCGCTGATTTTTAGACCCGTTAAAAAGCCCCCGAGACACAAAAAGACTGCGACCGCCCAGCGGCCGTAGTCAAAAAAGAAATCAATCAGTTCAGGAATGACGCTGTGGGCAACATCGGACATCGGCCCATAAAAAGCCAAGTGATGAAACACAATCAGCAGGAATGCCAAGCCCTTGAGATTGTCGATGAAGGCCGAGCGCATTAGCTGCTTAGTCGCTTAATTGTTTAAACACTTAATGGCTATTCAAAATCGCCCATCAACCTGCTGATTCAATCAGCGCGGCCAAACAATCGATTGTTTGATGAACTTTCCGTCTTCCACTAAGACAGGACGTTTTAATACTTTGCCTTCGTAGGCAAATTCACCGTCATATTTACCAGGCGCTAATTTGACCAAAAGAATCGGACCATCGCTCATCGCTTCGAATACGACTTTCTTCTTGGCATCGGTAATCTTCACGCTCACATCGGCCACCCATAGAGGACGCTGTGGATGATCTTGAGAAAATTCCAGAGTCAATGGCCAAGTTTTACCCAAAGCCAGTAGACCTTCAGATTCTTCACTACCAATGCCGCCTGTGATGTACTGAATGCCCTGATAAGTTTGCGTATCAGGTAGATTCACTTCCGACTGAGCATGAACTGTGCCAATGGGAAGGCCCAAAAAAGCGACCAAAAGCAGGGCTGTGATTGTGGTGCGAGAGGGTGTCATCGGATTCATCAGAAACTCCTTAATCAGAAGATTGTTTTTTGCTGGGGCAAGAATTGCAGGAGCCGCTGCTTGAGCAGCTCGATTCAGCACTACTTGAGTGGCGGGAGCGAAACATCACCCAGTAACGACGCAACATATAAACCACCACCGCTGCGCCAATCAGCCAAACCAAGAGATCAAATATCAATTCAGGGGTTGTCATGGCATTTCTCGAAAATTTTGAATACCTTCATTATCGGCTGAACCTGCCCATTTTGACTATTTTTAGCCCGTGATTGACATTTTTGTAAAATACTGTATATTTATACAGTAATGGGTTTTGACCCTTGTTTTAATTGGTTCGCAAAGGAGTATTGATATGAAATCATTGATTTCTAACCCAATTTGGTCTTTGATGAGTGGTTTGATCATTTGGATGGTGTTTGCTGAAAAACCAGGTGAGTGGCAACGCCGTGAGTGGGTCTGTTCCCGCTCTGACTAAGATTCAACAAGACTCATTCAGTCTTGTTGAGTTTGACTCTTTTTGACTTGTTTCTTGAGTTGTTCTCCCAAACAGTTTGGGCACCAACAACTGGAAGAGGCTTGCTCAGCAGCAAGATGTAAAACGGGTAATTCCATGCACCAACAAGTTTGATTGGGATTGTCAGCCCCGCATTCAAATGCTTGAGAGCATTGTGGGCAGATTTGTTGACTCATGGCAGTAATTAATTTTTCAAAATAATGAGTGTGATGCCTGGATTACCCAGCATGTCTTTGCTCAATAAAGATTTAACTGCAGGATATTTTCTGCACAGTTCTTGGTAGGACTCTTTGCCAGAGCCTAAGTCTTCTCCGGCGTAGTAGTCAGCAATCCAATCGGAGCGACGTTGATACATCAATTCTTGGCGAATCGATGCTTTGATTTTTCCACCGCGACCCCCAGAGCCATAACCATGGATCACTTTGATGATTTTCACTGCAGTTTGACTCAGCTCATCCAAGGCCTCATCAAAGCGTTGCAAGGCATCATCAACTTTGGGTAAGTTCTCTTCTAGATTTAAAGTAAAAACACCACCGGCTTTCTTGGGCAGCGGTGGCGTTTCTTGAGAGCCACAAAAAGGACACTCTTTGCTGAGTGGCCCTCTAGGGTTGCCGCAATCAAGGCAAAGGACGGACGATGCTTTGACCATTCAACCAAGCTTCTAAACATTCCACCACACCCTGCGTGAAAGACTCAAACACGGGTTCTGCCACAAATCCCAAATGGGGCGTGAGCAATGTATTGCGTGCATTGCGCAAGGCATGATTCTCTGGCAAAGGTTCTACATCAAACACATCTAAAGCTGCGCCTGCGATGGCTTCTTTGTTTAAAGCCGCTACTAAGGCATCGGTGTTAATTAAGGTGGAGCGAGAGGTATTGATCAGAAGTGCCGAAGATTTCATCAACGCCAATTTCTCGGCATTGATCAGGCCTTTGGTCGTGGGTCCTGCCACGATGTGCAAAGAAACAATGTCTGAAGCTTTTAACAATTCATCCAAAGTGACTGAATGAGCACCAATGGCTTGCGCTCTCTCTGCAGTCATGTTCGGACTCCAGGTCAGCACTTTCATGCCAAAAGCCAAAGCCACTTTGGCCACACGGCCACCAATTTCACCCAGGCCCACCAGTCCCATGGTTTTGCCTCTTAAAACAGGTAGTAAAGAATGTTCGTTGCGCCATTGACCTTGTTGCATCAAACCCGCTTGCTCGACCAAGCGTTTGTGCAAACCCAAAATCAAAGCCCAAGTCAGTTCTGCCGTACTGTCTTTTGAAGGTCCCCATTCCGTATGGCTCACTGGAATGCCTTTTTGTTTTAGATGATTGGCGTCCAGTGCCAAATTGCGTGTGCCTGTAAACACCACATATTCCAAATGAGGCAACTGCTCAATCAGTTCTGCTTGCAGAGGGGTTCTGTCACGCATCAACACCAATGCATGGGCATCTTTGATTTGACTCAGCAATGGCTCACCCATCAAGCGTTCATGACAAATCTGGACATCCGCTTGATGCTTGATCTTGCTCCAATCGGACAACTTTTCATAAGACTTTTCGTAGTCATCCAAGACCACAATTTTCTTGCGCATGAGGGTCATTCCATGAGTTTTTAATTGCATTCATTATAGGAGTGTGGGATATTTATGGTGTCACAGAGCTAAAAAGCCGGACATATCTAATTAAGGAGACAAAATGAACAAGCTATTGGCCGCTTTAATGTCGGCACTCATGATCACGGGCGTTGCCCAGGCCCAAGGCAGTGATTGGCCGAATCAAAAAGTAATTAAATTGGTTGCTGTATTTCCGCCAGGCGGATCAGTGGACCAAGTGGCCAGAATGTTGGCCCCAGCCCTTCAAAATCAACTCAAGCAAAACGTCATTGTTGAAAACATTGGCGGTGCTTCAGGTTCGATTGGTGCGGCTGCTGTAGCGCGTGCTCAACCCGACGGTTACACCTTTGGTGTGGTGTTTGACACCCACGGTGTGAACGAAAATATGATTGAAAAGTTGCCTTACAAAACCAAAACTGATTTGACCACCGTGACCATGATTGGTACGGCTCCAATGGTCTTAACTGCCAGTAAAAGTTCAGGCATCACCAGTTTCAAACAGTTATTGGCTGATTCCAAAGCTAAAAAAGCAAACAACTACGGTTCAATTGGTACAGGTAGCTTAGGTCACTTGGCTTTGGCTTCATTGGCCAAAGATGCCAAATTTGATTGGACTCATGTGCCATACCGTGGTGGTGGTCCATTGATGCAAGACGCCTTGGCTGGTCATGTGCCTTTGGCGATTGGTTCATTGTTCTTGGTAAAGCCGCACGTGGATGCCGGCGGTGTGATTCCTTTGGCAGTGACCACCAGCAAGCGTTCACCAGAAATGCCTAATGTGCCAACCATTGCTGAAAGTGGTTATCCAAACTTTGAAGCGCCGGCATGGTGGGCTGTGATTGCTCCAGCAAAAACACCAGCAGCGATTGTCAATCGCATGCACGAAGAAGTGGCTAAAGCACTAAAAAACCCAGAAATTGCACAACGCTTGAAGTCACAAGGTATTGAAGTAACTGCTTTGGGTCCAAAGCCAGCACAAGAGTTTGTGAATAAGCAAATTGATGTTTGGGGTGCTTTCATTCAAGCCAACAACATCAAAGCAACCAATTAATCTGTGCAATGACTGAACGTTTAGTTCCCTACCAGCCGCTGGACTTGCAAGAACCAGCGGACTTGGTGGCGGCCATTCGTGAACGACGCGGTGGCCAGTTCATCAACTTAGATCGCATGCTTTTACACAGTGCGCCTTTTGCCCGAGGTTGGAATGCTTTTTTGGGCGAGGTACGCAATGGTCTTGCTTTAGATCCTAAGTTGCGTGAGTTGGCAATGTGCGGTGTGGCGATCTTGAATCGTGCTGAGTATGAGTTCATTCATCATGCACCGGTTTTCTTAAGTTCAGGCGGTCGGCAAGAGCAAGTCGATGCGATGCGATTGATTGGTTCAAAGCCCATGCCCAAGAACTTATTTTCCAGTGTTGAAGAAGACGCGATTGAGTTGACGATTCAAATGACGCGCAACATTGAAGTGGATGCCACTTTGATGAAACGCTTACAAGCCTCTTTAGGTAATCAACATCTGGTTGAGTTGGTCGGTGTGATTGCTACCTACAACATGGTCTCTAGATTCTTGGTGGCTTTACAAGTAACCCCTGAGCATTGATGGCTTGATTCAAACCAGCCTACTTCAAAGCCGCTATAGAAATACGCGGCTTTTTTCTTATTTCTTCCGATGACTTCTCATTCTGAGCAAAAGCCAGGGTTAGCCTTTCAGCTAATAGCTCAAGACTTAAAATGTAACTAATATCAATTCTTATTATTCATACAAAGATAGAACGTTTTGAGTCATTTAGGCCATATTTACATCATTGATGACGATGCCTCCATGCGCAGTTCTTTGACGCGCATGTTGAGCAGTTGTGATTTTTCAGTCGAGACGCACGAGTCTCCTGAAGCATTTTTAGAAAACTCCATTCCTGTTTCGCCCGCCACCATTCTTTTAGATATGCGCATGCCCAGCATGTCGGGTGTTGAGTTGCAAAAGAAATTAAATGAGATGGGGCGTCAAACGCCCATTATTTTTATTTCTGGAGAGTCCATGCCTCACGAGATTGTGATGGGCATGAAGCAGGGCGCTATTGATTTCTTATTCAAGCCCTTCAACTTAGATGACTTATTGAAGTCCATTCATGGTGCGATTGAAAAGGATAAGGAGTTATTCCAGTCCATGACCCAATCGCTCACTGTGAACCAACGTTATGACTCCTTGACTCCTCGTGAGAAGCAAGTGTGCGCATTATTGGTCGATGGTTTGATGAACAAAGACATCGCCGTGCATCTGGGAACCACAGATGCGACGATCAAAGTCCATAAATCTAGGGTGATGGAGAAAATGCAGGCGGATTCTTTGCAAGAGCTTGTTCGTCTGTTCTCATTGGTTAAAAACAAAGCTTGATGTTAAAGTACTAGAAATGACAGGCTCAGCCTGCACGGAGACTCAATGGCACTAGGATCAAAAAACAAAATCGATGTTCTTCCTGAAATTCAAGGGAAAGTCATCAAGGCTGCCCGCGAAAAACTCAGATTAGATGCTCAGCAACTGGCCCACAAGGCTTGTTTGTCTAAAAAGCACATCACTGAGTTAGAGGAAGGTGGTATTTCTAGTTTTTACTCCGAGACCCACAAAATTACTGTGGCAAAAAAAGTAGCCAAAATTCTTGAGTTGGATGAGTCTAAAGTCTTGGTTCATCCGGATGGAGATGCGGTTCAGCAAGTGTCTTTGCCATTTGATACAGAGAGTGATGCAGGTGACTCCAGTGTGGATGCAGTTGTTGCTAGTGCTGCAGACAAAGCACTGCCTGCTCATAAGCCAGTGACACCAGTGACAAAAGCGGCTCCTCGTGAAGAAAAAGTCAGCTTAGAAAATCTTCAATCTGGTGGCGAGATGGATACTTCTCGTACAGGCTCCAACCGTAATAATCGCAACCAGCGCAACTGGTTGCCAGTTTTGTTATTGATCATGGTCGTCGTGGGTCTTTATTCTAGTAAAGACGAGATCATTGCTCTGTTTGTTTCTCCACCTGCGACTCCGCAAGCCATTGCGACTGAAGGTGCAGCAGAAGATAAGCCGGCGCAGGATGGCGTAGCCAGTGCCTCGACATCAACATCAACATCAACATCAACACCACCTGCGCCAGCATCCTCAGTGCCTGCAACGCCTGCAGCATCTGCTGCCGCTCCGTTGCCCACCGATGTGAGTTGCCCCAAAGCTGATGGGAGTGTGGCTGAGTATTCAGTCACAGATCCATCAAAGCCTGGTAATTTTGTTTACGTGCAAGCCAAGGCCAGACAGATTGTCTGTGTTGTTGATGCCACAGGTAAATCGAGTATGCAGTCGATTGATGCAGGATCAGGACATACCTTTGTAGGTAAAGCACCGTTCACTGTGTTGACGAACGGTGTTTCTCAAGCTGCAATCTACTTTCAGGGTAGACCTGTTCGAGTGGCCAATGAGCAAGTGAGAACCATTCGTCTCAAAGAAGTTCAATAACAAGAAAAAATCAAATCAATCAAAAAGGAGCTGCGGCTCCTTTTTTCATAGGCCATCTATTGATCAGCGATAAAATTTCAGCATGACACGCACCCCTCAATCAAAACAAGAAATCTTTTGGAGTTTTACTGGCTTGGCTCTTCAGGGGTTTGGGGGTGTTTTACCGGTGGCTGAACGACAGTTGGTGGATAAGAAGCAGTGGTATACCCGCGAAAGCTTTCTTGAAGAGTGGGCAGTGGCTCAAGTCTTGCCAGGGCCTAACGTGATTAATTTGGCCATTATTTTTGGAGCGCGTCACTTTGGTTGGCAGGGGGCTTTGGTGGCCTCGGCGGGCATGTTGATTTTTCCCATGTTGGCCTTGATTCTGATTGCCATGAGTTATCACCATTGGGGTGATCATCCTGCAGTGGCTGGAGCCATCAGAGGGATGGGTGCTGTGGCGGCAGGGCTCATTGCAGGCACCTCCTTGAAATTGGCGACTGCTCTGAAAAAACATCCTTTGGGATATCTGCCATCCATTTTGATTGCGGCGGTGTGTTTTCTGGCCGTCGCGATTGTGCGGATTCCTTTGGTTCATGTCTTATTGGCTTTGGGCTCGTTGTCGATTTATTTGACTTACCGTCAGGTGAAGTCATGATGACATTCACGCTCGCCAATTGGTGGGATGTCTTCTTGCATTTCATGGCGGTGTCACTCATGGCAGTGGGTGGGGCTGTCACTGTCATTCCAGAGATGCATCGCCATTTGGTACACAACAATGCTTGGATGAGTGATGAGCAATTTGCCGCGTCTATCGCAATTGCTCAATCGGCCCCAGGCCCGAACATTTTGGTGATTGCCATGATGGGGTGGCATATTGGCATTAATTCAGTCACGGGTTGGGGCGCTCAATACGCTTGGGGTATCTTTGGCATGGTTCTGGCCATGATCGGTGTGATGTTGCCCAGTTCCATCTTGACCTACTCGACTGCTCATTGGGTACAAGCCAATCAATTCAGTGCCAAGGTGATTGCCTTCAAACAGGGCTTGGCGCCTTTGGTGATTGGTGCCATTTTGGCCACCAGTTGGTTAATCAGTGCTGCCAACACCCGTTGGCAAGACGATTGGCCACTGTGGCTTTGCACGATTGTCTCAGTCTTGCTGATTTGGAAAACCAAAGTTCACATTCTTTGGTTGCTATTGATCGGTGCCATCCTTGGCGGGCTAGGTGTGGTTTAAACAAGCGCTTCAAAGTAAAAGTACTTCAAAGCAAAAATAGACAATAAAAAAATAGGTAATAAAAAAAGGCAATAAAAAACCCGACCGAAGCCGGGTTTTTCAAACATACAAACCA
>CAYVBV010000023.1:0-20148 GCA_964449745.1 uncultured Polynucleobacter sp.
ATAAGCACGATCACCCAAGTGGCGACCCCCACGCACCATGGCTAAGTTAATACAAGCCAATCCACCCTTCATGGCCATGGCCAAGATGTCGACATCGCCCTCACCATCAGCAGCGGTGTCCATGGATTGTTGCTGAAGCACTTGTGATAGATCCGCAATGCGGTCTCGCATCATGGCTGCTTGCTCAAATTCCATGTTGGCACTGTAGTCAAACATGGCTTTCTCGAACTCAGCCATGACACTGCCATGATCGCCTTCTAAAAATTGAATCGCCTTTTGAATGTCTTGCGCATAGTTTTGTTCTGAAACGCGCCCCACACAGGGAGCACTGCATCGATGAATTTGATGCAGCAAACAAGGACGACTTCTGTTTTTGAACACAGTGTCTTCACAGGTTCTAATCTGAAATACTTTTTGCAATATTTGAATGCTGTTTCTAACTGCCCAAGAGTTGGGAAATGGTCCAAAGTATTGATGACGTTTATCGACCCTGCCCCGGTAGTAAGCCAAGCGAGGGTATTGATGACCAGAAAGCATGACATATGGATAAGATTTGTCATCCCTAAAAAGAATGTTAAAGGGAGGCGACAGCTCTTTAATGAGGTTATTTTCTAGAATCAGAGCCTCGGTCTCAGTACGTGTCACCGTGGTTTCTAGTGAACGAATTTTTGTCACCATGCGCTCAATGCGTGGTGAAGAGAGATTTCGTTGAAAATAGCTGTTGACGCGCTTTTTTAGATCTTTGGCTTTGCCGACGTATAAGATTTGGCCTGCTTCATCAAAAAAGCGATACACCCCCGGCAAACCGGGAAGTTTTTTAACATCATTTAAGAGGGTTTCTGGGGTCTCATTCGACATGCGTTGGGATATTTTCTGTCAAATCGTCGATAACTATGGTGATGCGGGTGTTTGCTGGCGTCTGGCTAAAGCTTTGTCAAAAATATCATCTCGCAGTACTGCTGGCGATGTTCATGATGATATCCGCATTCGTTTGTTTTGCGATGATTTAAATGTTTTAAATGCCATCGCCCATGGCGATGCCATCAAACAGGGTGATCTGTTGGGCATTGAAGTTTTACCCTGGTCCATGGCCGAATCACCCATTGTTTTGTCTCAATTGGGGGACGTGGTCATTGAAGCATTTGCTTGTCAGCTAGCGCCAGCCTACATTGATGCATTGTCAGCATCTCCATCCAAACCCATTTGGATCAATTTGGAATATTTAACGGCTGAAACTTGGGCGGATGAGATGCACTTGATGCCATCTCCGCAAAACAATGGCTTGGTCAAACATTTCTATTTTCCAGGCTTTACTGAATCAACAGGGGGTGTGATTTTGGGAGACGAGCTTATTTCGTCTTCTTTGGCACCCAAGTCCTTAAAGTCAGTCATTGCTCATTGCCGAGAGAGTGCCAAAAGAATTTCTGTATTTAACTACCGGCACGCCCCATTAGATACATGGCTTGACTCAGTCAATGAGGCAGCTACGGCTCATGGTGATTTGGTCGATGTGTTGGTTTGCGCTAATCAGAATGTGTCTAGCCTAAAAGATAATTCTTTAGGCGTCTTCGATACTGGGGCACTGCGTTTGATTCAGCTACCCTTTGTACCTCAGGAAGATTACGACTGGTTAGTCGCTTATTGCGACATGAATTTAGTCCGCGGTGAAGATTCTTTTGTGCGCACCCAATGGGCTGGCAAACCTTTCATTTGGGATATTTATCCACAGTCGGATTTGGCCCATGAAGTCAAGTTAGAGGCCTTTTTGGTCCGTTATTTTGCTGAAGCTTCACCAGAATTGAGACATGTGGGCATGTCCGCCATGAAATGGAGCTCAGCTGTGAATTGGTGGCCTCATTTAAATGCTTGGAGCCAGCATTCCAAAGCCTGGGCTAAGAAGTTAGTGGCTTTGGGGCATTTAGAGGGTAAAATCTTAGACTTTGTGAAATCTCAGGAAATATCGCGATGAAAATTGCTCAAGAACTCCGCGTCGGTAACGTTGTTATGTTGAATGGCCAGCCTTTGGTGATTCAGAAAACTGAATACAGCCGCTCAGGCCGAAATGCAGCTGTGGTCAAAATGAAATTCAAGAATTTGATCACTGAAGCCCCTAACGAAGGCATTTTTAAGGCTGACGACAAATTTGAAGTGGTGATCTTGGAACGTAAAGAATGTACTTATTCTTACTTTGCAGATCCTATGTACGCATTCATGGACACTGAATACAACCAGTATGAAGTTGAAAAAGACAATATGGGTGATGCCTTGAACTATCTAGAAGATGGCATGCCTGTTGAAGTGGTGTTCTATGAAGGCAAAGCTTTGTCAGTAGAACTTCCAACGATTGTGGTTCGCGAAATCACGTACACCGAACCAGCTGTCAAAGGTGATACCAGCTCTGGTCGCGTATTGAAGAGCGCAAAAATTGCCACCGGTTACGAGCTACAAGTGCCTTTGTTCTGTAACGAAGGTGACAAGATTGAAATCGATACACGCACGGGCGAATACCGCAGCCGCGCTAACTAATTGATCCTTTTCAAAATTCTCTACATTCAATGTCTAGGGATTGATATATTGATGATTTGAGAGTGTGATTAATTGCTAAAAACCACCCTACTGGGTGGTTTTTTTATTGCATGTGCATATCAAATTCTTTGCTGACACGTGAATGACAGTCGATAAAAATTGACTCTTTTTTAAGCAAACAACCTAGCTTATTGAATTGAGTAGGTTTAAGATGGATTCAAAGGTAGTTATCAACATTTTCTGTGGATAACTTGTTGCACTGAAGGGGTGAAACTCATGAACAAAAAAAATGCACCCAAACATTTGTATGTGGAATACATGTATGGCTTTGTTTTTCATTACACCGATCAACCTCTGTTTCCTGCAACTCCGGCATACACACTAGTGAAAGTCATTCGTGCTGACGATAAAACTTGGGAAGCTGTGTATAAAAATATCGATGGCGACCAAGCCACATTTCATTTAGAAGGCGTCAGTATCAAGATGAAAAAAAACCACCGTGAGTCATGAACTCACAGTGGCACTGACAATGGTTTTTTGGTAATACCTGATGGGGCATCAACAGTGGTTCTGATGCCTTCTTGAAATATTTTTTATATTCCTTTTTTCTCAAACCATCTGAACATCATGAGAGTGATGAGGGTGAAAATGATGGCAATCACCCAATGATTGATGCCCAGCACTTCAGGTAAACCGATCTTGCCAAAATTAGACCATGACAAAACGGTTTCTTTGAAGAATGGGAAAAGCTCTGCATAAATACCAGCTCCCACAATCATGCCAATGGCACCAAATGCAGCGTGCCAACGACCTTCACCAACTGCTCCTACAGAAGTACCAGGGCAAAAACCCATGACCGCCCAGCCGATACCAAAGAGCGAACCACCCACCAAAATACCACCCACATTCATGGCTTTATGGCTGAGCTTAATGATGCCCATATCATGCAATGCCAAAATTCCAAACATACCAACAACGATGGCAGACAACATGAATTTAAAAATACTCATGTCTTTAAACAGCATCGCACCGACTTGTTTGTCATAACGTAACACACGACCTTTTTGCAATAAAAAACCAAAAAAGACACCTGTGATCAATCCTAGAATTTGTTCGGTTGACATGTTATTGACCCTTTCTGTACATCAAATTAGCGACCAAGGCACCCACTCCAAAGAAGAAAGCCAAGGCGATAAAAGAACTCATTGAGAGCTGCATCATGCCGCTCAATCCATGGCCACTTGGACAGCCATCAGCCATACGAGCACCTATCATGGCCACAATGCCACCCAAAAATGAAAACACTGCGCGCTTAGCAATCGATGAACCGAAACGTTTTTCCCATGTGGGTGGAACTGCTTCCAATTTGAAACTCTTGTCCATGAACGATGAAATCAAAGCGCCAAAGAAAATGCCAATGATCATCATGAATTGCCAATCAACCTTAACCTTCTCTTTCACGTAATAGGCGTTCTCTGCAACGTGTGTTGGATCCACACTCTGAAACAAGAGACCTGCTGCACGCACAAAAGTGGTTGATGCACCCAAATAATTGGATTTACCCATCAAGGTAGTCGTCAGATAAACCGAAACAATGGCAAGCACACCCACCAATGCTCCAGCCAAATAAGGACTCCAACCTGGACTTTCTGTTGAGCTATTTTTTGATACTTCAGTCATTTTTGCCTTCCTTTTTAAACACTTAATAATTTACTGAAACACAATATATTAAATTATATATTAATAAACGTTTAAATGTCAAGTAAGGCTGTAAGTTTCACAATAGCTAGGGTTATGGGAAATACCAATGACTAAATGTAGTGGTCCGTGTTACTGTATGAGCAGTTTTAAAGGAGCTGAAATAGCCTAGTTATGAAGAAAATCGTTGATGTTTTCAAAAGAAAAGACCGCAGCTTGGTTTGGACTTATGTGATCTCTTTGGATCGCGCCCGCCTGACTTCAGGAATTATTGAGTTTGAGCATGAAGCCTTGCGCTTGTCGGCTCTAGAAGAGCGAGGCAGTAGCGATACCCTAACAGCCAGAGTAAGACCTGCTTGATCTTAGTATTGCTGAAGTCTTCTCAAATTATTGAATGAGCTTTAATTTGCGATGAGCTTTAAATCCTTCAATAGTCGTTTTGCCCGGTGATAATCTGGGCTCTGTTGTAACTCTTTCCAAGTAAAAGCCACGGAAGTGGGCATGAGTTTTTGCACACGAGCTCGCGATATTTGATATGCCTTTTCGTCGTATTTGAGTTCTTTGAGCAATTGATCTGCCAAGTCAGGACGATTACAAATCAATACTTGATCGCATCCTGCTTGAAGAGCCATCTCAGCACCCTTCACCACACTACCCGCCACTGAAGCCCCCTCCATCGAGAGGTCATCACTAAAAATCACGCCCGTGAATTTCAACTGTTGTCTAAGAATTTTTTGTAACCAAATCTTAGAAAACCCGGCCGGGTTTTTATCCACTTTGGGATAGATCACGTGAGCTGGCATCACGGAGGCCAAACCCAAGCCTAAGTACTCATAGGGTTTGGCATCATCTTCCAAAATGGCTTTGAGTGAACGTTCATCGACCGGAATAGCCACATGCGAATCTGCTTCAGCCCACCCATGACCTGGGAAATGTTTGCCACAGTTGGCCATGCCCGCCAATTGCAAACCATGATTCAAACTTTTAGCCAACATCGCCGCAATCTGTGGATCACGATGGAAAGATCGATCACCGATGACCCCACTGCGACTGAAATCTAAATCCAACACAGGCGTGAAACTGAAATCAACCCCGCAAGCCCTGAGCTCGGAGGCCAACACAAAACCAACCGCGGTAGCAGCTTCCATGGCTTTGATGGCATGCTCTGCCGTGGCTTTTTTACCTGTATTGGTCCAAATTTTTCCCAACTCACGCATTGCAGGCAAATGAGTAAAGCCATCGGTTCGACAGCGCTGTACTCGACCACCTTCATGATCAATGCTGATCATGACATCTGTGCGAATTTTTTTAATGGCTTGAGTCAATGCCGTTAATTGCTGCCTATTTTGATAATTGCGACCAAACAGAATGACGCCTCCTGTTTTGGGATGCGCAATTCTGCGAATATCGTCTTGATTGAGAGTTTTACCGACGACATCTAAAACAATGGGGCCAGCTTTGAATTTGTTTGATTGAGTCATAATTTTTGATTGGGTTCTTGATTGGATTTAATTATTTTTATGAGCCGAACATGTCTTTGGGATCAGTCACTCCTGTCACCACAGGTGCGCCATGGGTCACCACCACAAAAGCAATCGCCATATCAACTTCATCGCTAATACTGACTTGAGCGGAAAAGAATTTCTTCTCCATGAACTCCTGTAATGCCCCTGAGCATTTCACGACAGGTTTACCACTCGGGTCATTCAAAGTTTGCATGGCACGCCATGACATGGGCATGTGCATCCCCAAACCAATGGCTTTTGAAAATGCTTCTTTAGCAGCAAAACGTGTGGCCAAGTAGGCAATACCTCTGGATTCATTACGTACTAAACGCGCTTTGAATACTTGCATTTCATCAGGTCCCAAAATACGCTCAGCCAAGCGCCCTTGGGTTCGCTCATAAGCCGCTTTTAAACGGTCTATTTTGAGAATATCGGTACCGATGCCTGCGATCATAGAGTTGCTTGTTGATTGAGAACTGCTTGACGAGCATTGATCATGATTGTTCTCATGTCTTGAATGGCGGCCCTCCAACCTTTGAATACAGCCTCAGCCACAATTGCATGACCAATGTTCAATTCTGCTATTTCTAGAATTTCTGCAATGGCCTGAACATTGCCTTCATGTAGCCCATGACCAGCATTTACTTTTAAGCCTATTGAGTTTCCGTATTGAGCCGCAGCGCGAATGCGTTGCAATTCTTTTGCTTGCTCTGAACCCGTGGTGTCGGCATATTTTCCTGTGTGTAATTCAATGACGGTAGCACCGGTTTCTTTGGCTTTAGCAATTTGCTGCTCATCTGGATCAATAAAAATAGATACAGTGATACCGGTCTGAATCAGGCGTTGCGTGGCATTTTTTACATTCTCAAAATTTCCAATCACATCCAAACCACCTTCAGTGGTGACTTCCTGTCTCTTTTCTGGAACCAAACAAACGTCATGTGGTTTGACTTGGCAAGCAATCTCAATCATCTCAGGGGTCACCGCACACTCTAAGTTCATGCGAGTTTTAATCAAAGGACGCATGTTGATGAGGTCTGCATCTTTAATATGGCGACGGTCTTCTCTTAAATGCAAAGTAATTAGGTCAGCACCATACTCCTCAGCCAGCTGAGCAGCCTTCAAAGGATCAGGATAGACTGTGCCCCGCGCATTTCTGAGCGTAGCCACATGGTCAATATTGATACCTAGATCAATGATGTTGCGTGGCAGAAGATTATGTTGATTTGACATGAATTGAATTATGCCTATTTAATGAATAAATGTGGTTTGATTGAGCTACATGAACTTTGATTTTTTGATTTATATTTTTTTCAAATCAATCAAGATTTGCCTTGTCATCATCGCTTGATCTGGCAAATGGAGACCCAAGAGAAAGCGGGTCAAACTCTTGCTTTGAATTAGTGTCTCTGGATCTTGGTAATTCTTCTCGTTCATGAATTTGAGATGCTTTCCTGTCATGACCGGCCAATGACCAGGATCATCCGCTTGCAGACGTCGAATGCCCTTCTCAGGTTGATACACATAATGTTCATCATCTTCAGGCGTTTGTTGTGTATCAATGCAAAAGTTCAAGGCGGCCGCAAAGCCCGCTTCTTTAAGAAGACTCAACTCAAAGGGTCTTAAGATGGGCTCCAAATCTTGAGGATCTTGACCGAGTAAATGAATGGTTTTGGCATATTCATCATAGAGCTCTTCATACGAATCTTCTCTGGCAATGAACTTGACCAATAGCTCATTCAAGTAAAAGCCACACAACAAAGCATCCCCCACCAAAGGAGGCACACCCCCCAACCACTCTGCCTTGGTCATGGTCCGCAACTCACTTTTGCCACTCCATGAAACTGCCAAAGGTTGAAAGCGCTGCAAGACTGGGCGCAAGACAGAATGTGGTCGCTTTGCACCCTTAGCAATCAAGGCCATGCGTCCATATGAACGTGTGAACACGTCCAAAATCAGACTGGTTTCTTTATAGGGAATGCTGTGAAGCACAAAGGCTGGTTCGTCGGTGACGCGCGTGGCCATGATCTTGAATGATTCTTAAGAGTTACTCAATGCCCTGCTCTCGCAGAATGACACGATCATCCGCCCAACCACTTTTGACCTTGACCCAGGTCTCTAAAAATACTTTGCCGTCAAAGAGTTTTTCCATGTCTTGACGCGCTTCAGTCGAAATACGTTTGAGTTTGGCGCCCTTCTCACCAATCACCATCGCCTTGTGACTCTCTCGATCGACCAAAATGGTGGCAGCAATGCGACGTAGCGCGCCATCCATTTTAAATTGATCAATGATGACCGCACTGGCATAAGGCAACTCATCGCCAGTGTGACGGAACACTTTTTCTCTGAGAATTTCTGCGGCCAAAAATTTCTCACTGCGATCGGTCAACATGTCCGGCTCGTAAATGGCCTCCTGCTCTGGCAAATACGGCTCCAAGAAAGTCAGTAAACGTTTGACGTCATCATTATTTTTAGCTGTCATCGGAATGATTTCTGAGAACTCAAACTTCTCACTCATCTCTCGCATGAAAGTAAATAACTTTTGATCTCGGTCTTCTGGAGCATCCGCTCTAGATGCAAAAACATCCAATTTATTTGCAAGCAATACCACTGGAATATTCTTAGGCAAAATCTCCAACACCTGCTCATCAGCTTTACTCCAATAACCAGATTCAACCACAAAGAGAATCACGTCCACATCTGCCATGGTGGTCTTCACCGTGCGATTCATGACTTTATTCATCGCATTGTTGTATTTAGTCTGAAACCCCGGGGTATCAACCAAAATGAACTGCGCCGTATCGGTGGTGTTCACCCCCAAAATGCGGTGACGCGTTGTTTGAGCCTTGCGCGAAGTGATACTGACCTTCTGCCCCACCAAAGCATTCAGCAATGTAGATTTACCTACGTTAGGTCGACCTACCAGCGCTACGGTTCCGCATCGAAATGTCATGGTTACTCGGTCCTGATCATGGTTTGAACGTTTGAATGGATAAGATCTTACTCAGACTTTAACTTGAGATTGAGTTGATCATCTGTAGGATTTTTGGCGGACACCAAAGATGCTTTCTTTTTCGTGGCCTTGGTCTTTTTAGGTTTTCTACCGGATTGAGAAACTATTCTTTGCGCAGCCTCTAAGGCCAGCTTGGCCGCCGCCTGTTCCGCAGCACGGCGCGACGCGCCCTTACCATTGAGAATGACTTTAAGTGTCGGAATCGAGCACTCAACTTCAAACTGTTGGTTGTGAGCCACTCCCGTTGTTCCAATGACGTTATAAATGGGTAAAGGCAATTGATGTGCTTGCAAATATTCTTGCAACAAAGTTTTATCGTCTTTGCCCAATGTCCTGGGGTCCACATGCTCCAAAATTTGTGAGTACCATTTTCTAAGAACCTGCTTAGCAGCTTCAAATCCAGAATCTAAGAAAATGGCACCCACAATGGCTTCAAAGGTGTCAGCCAAAATCGATGGTCGTTTAAAACCACCACTTTTGAGCTCTCCCTCGCCTAAACGCAAACAATCGGAAAGTTGTAAAGCTTGCGCAATTTCATACAGCGCTTGTTGCTTGACCAAATTGGCCCGCACACGCGATAAATCACCTTCATCCAAATCACTGTAGCGTTCATAGAGAATTTCTGCGACGGTACAGTTCAAGACAGAATCCCCTAAAAACTCCAAACGCTCATTGTTCTTTTTGCTGTGACTGCGATGCGTCAAAGCCTGCATGAGCAAATCAGGTTTTTGAAAGGTGTAATCTAACCTCTCTTGCAAGAGTTTGACGTCAACAGGTGCTCGAGGAGGTGTCATCTCTTTAGCTCCTTTACTCACTCGAAGCTTCCAATACGTTTCATATCACCCAAATTCATCCAAACAAAGAAAGCCTTGCCCACTAAATTCTTTTCTGGGACAAATCCCCAAAAACGAGAATCCAATGAATTATCTCGGTTATCGCCCATCACAAAATAATGTCCCACAGGCACTGTACAAGTCACACCAGTCATACTGTAGCTACAGCTATCTGCATAAGGAAAACGATCTTGAGTGTAAACACCCGCAGGTCGCTGAGAATGATTCAGAATCTGATGAGATTTACCACCCAGCTCCTTCGGAAAGGATTCGATGTAGTGCTTGGCATAAATGAGGTTTTCAGGATCCAAGTAGTCTGGTTTTTCTTCATAAGCAAAGGCTTGGCCATTGATGGTCAAGCGCTTGCCTTGATAAGACACCACATCCCCAGGAACACCAATCACGCGTTTGATGTAATCGACAGACTCATCTTTAGGAAAACGAAAGACAGCAACATCCCCTCGTTGAGGCAAGTTCATGTCAATCACTTTCTTATTGATCACTGGCAAACGAATGCCATAAGTATATTTATTGACCAAAATAAAGTCGCCAATCATGAGCGTTGGAATCATTGATCCAGATGGAATTTTGAAAGGCTCAAATAAAAACGAACGCAAAAAGAAAACTGCAAAAATGACTGGGAAGAAACTGGCCGTGTACTCCAACCACAATGGCATGCGCTCAATACCCGCCGCTTTACGCTGGGGCGCAAAAACCAATTTATCGGCCACCCAAGCAATTCCCGTGATCACCGATAGAACAAATAAAATCAAAGCGAAGTTCATTATTTATCCTCCACTTGCAGAATCGCCAAGAAGGCTTCTTGTGGAATCTCCACGCTACCGACTTGCTTCATGCGGCGCTTACCTTCTTTTTGCTTTTCAAGTAACTTCTTCTTACGCGTGATGTCACCGCCATAACACTTCGCCAAAACGTTCTTGCGCAAAGCCTTGACGTTTTCACGAGCAATGATGCCACTGCCAATTGCTGCTTGAATGGCCACATCAAACATTTGACGAGGGATAATTTCTCGCATCTTGGCAACCACTTCACGGCCACGATACTGACTGTTACTTCTGTGAACAATGATGGATAAAGCATCTACTTTTTCACTATTGATCAAGATGTCGACCTTCACTACATCAGAGGCACGATACTCTTTGAACTCATAATCCATCGAGGCATAACCACGAGAAATCGATTTAAGACGATCAAAGAAGTCGAGTACGATTTCTGCCATGGGCATCTCATAAGTCAGCTTAACCTGGCGCCCCACGTATTGCATGTCCATCTGAATACCACGCTTACCCGTACACAAGGTAATCACTGAGCCAACGTATTCTTGAGGCATGAACAAGTTCACCACCACAATCGGCTCCATGATCATTTCAATGCGACTGGGGTCCGGCATCTTTGAAGGGTTATCCACCACAATCTTTGAGCCATCCTTGAGTTCAACTTCATAAACCACTGTTGGCGCAGTGGTGATCAACTCCATATTGAACTCACGCTCTAAACGCTCTTGCACAATTTCCATGTGCAACAAACCTAAGAATCCACAACGGAAACCAAAGCCCAAGGCCTGGGATACCTCAGGCTCATACATCAAGGCTGCATCATTGAGTTTGAGTTTTTCCAAAGACTCACGCAAGGCATCATATTGATTCGACTCAACTGGATACAAACCAGCAAACACCTGAGGTTGCACTTCTTTAAAACCCGGCAAGGGTGCAGCAGCAGGGGTTCTATTTTGCTGACCCGGTGCATGCGTTACTGTATCGCCCACCTTGGCGGCTTTTAATTCTTTAATGCCCGCAATGATGAAACCCACTTGGCCTGCGGACAATTCCGCACGATCCACTGATTTGGGGGTGAAGACACCCACATGCTCAACCAAATGTTGCGAGCCAGAAGCCATCAACAAGACTTTATCTTTAGGCTTTAAGGTGCCATTCATGACACGCACCAACATCACCACACCCACATAGTTGTCAAACCATGAATCGACAATCAAAGCCTGTAAGGGAGCACCTGAATCCCCTTTGGGAGGTGGCACTTTTTTAATCAGGTCTTCTAATACATCTTGCACACCCATGCCTGTTTTGGCAGAACAAGAAACAGCATCAGTGGCATCAATGCCAATCACGTCCTCAATTTCTTGTTTGGCACGATCCGGGTCAGCCTGTGGCAAGTCAATTTTATTGAGTACCGGCACCACTTCAACGCCTAACTCAATGGCGGTGTAGCAATTAGCCACAGTTTGAGCTTCTACGCCTTGACTGGCATCCACCACCAAGAGCGCGCCCTCACAAGCAGACAAGGAACGGCTCACCTCATAGGAAAAGTCAACGTGTCCTGGGGTATCAATCAGATTGAGGTTATAAATCTTGCCATCTCGGGCTTTGTAATTCAAAGCAGCGGTTTGGGCCTTAATGGTAATGCCCCGCTCTTTCTCAATGTCCATAGAATCAAGGACTTGGGCTTCCATTTCACGGTCAGAAAGACCGCCGCATAGCTGAATAATTCGGTCTGCCAGGGTCGATTTACCGTGGTCAATGTGAGCAATGATTGAAAAGTTACGAATGTGGTCCATGGATTCCCTTAAAACGGCTTGCCGCAATGCAACACCATATTGCACTGCAATAAGACGCCTCTTTGCTCTATTGTAGTCGGAACGGGGGTGACCCCCCGTTTTCTGATAAAGGTGATTAAAACTAAAGGGTTATCTGATTTTTACACTCAGTTTTTAACCCCACACGCATGTTATTTAGTGGGTCTTACCGGAACCACCAAAGTACTCTCACCTCGGCGAATAAAAACAGCCACTGCACGATTATTTTTGACAGCTGCCTTCATTGCAATCTCAAATTGTTTACTCGCAATGATGTCAACATCACCTACGCGCACAATCACATCGCCAACTCGAGCTCCAGCTTTGGCCAATGGACCATCCTCAGCCAAGGCTGAGATTTCAGCTCCAGTTTTAATCGACAATTCTTTTTTCTTGGCATCGCTCACATCAGTCACTGCGACCCCAAATGCATTCTTAGTAGAACTCTCAGACTCTGAATCCGATTTTTTGGCAGCCACTTTTTCGGCAGGCTCCAAATCAGCAACGGTGATATTGAACTCTTTTTGAGCACCTTTACGCCACACCACAATCGGTGCTTTAGTACCAGGACGCGTATCACCCACCACGCGTGGCAAGTCAGATGATTTCTCAATGGGGCGCTCATTAAAACTTAGGATCACATCGCCAGGTTCCAACCCTGCCTTATCTGCAGGCGCTCCAATCTCAACGCTTCGAATTAAAGCGCCGCGCGCTTTAGGCAAACCTAAACTCTCCGCAACCTCTTTGCTTACTTCAGCAATGGCCACACCAATACGTCCACGACTGACTTTGCCACTGGCTCTGAGTTGATTCGAGATGCGCATCGCCTCATCCATGGGGATCGCAAAGGAAATACCCATGTATCCACCAGAACGGGAAAAGATTTGTGAATTAATACCAATCACTTCCCCGCGCGTGTTCAAAAGCGGACCACCCGAGTTACCAGGGTTCACGGCCACATCAGTTTGAATGAATGGCAGATAGTCACCTGTATCACGACTCTTGGCTGAAACAATGCCAGCAGTCACCGTATTTTCTAAGCCAAATGGTGAGCCAATTGCCAAAACCCACTCACCCACCCTAACCTTCGATGAATCACCAATCGTCAAACGTGGCAAACCCGTTGCTTCAATTTTGACCAATGCCACGTCCGTGCGTTTATCAGCACCAATCAACTTGGCTTTGAATTCGCGCTTATCAGTCAATGTGACATAAATGGTTGTAGCACCTTCAACCACGTGAGCATTGGTCAAAATAAAACCATTGCTCTCAATGATGAAACCTGAACCAACGCCTCGGTTTTGTTCTTCCTGCTGAGGTTTGCGATTATTAGGGCCCTGCTGTCTTGGACCTGGGCTAGGCATCGGTATACCAAAGAAACGGCGAAAAAATTCTGCCTGCTCTTCATCTAATCCAGGCATCCCTGGAATACCTGCCGAATTTCGTACGTTGACTTTTTCAGTGGTGCGGATATTCACTACGGCTGGATTAGCCTTCTCCACAAGATCAACAAAATCTGGGTAAATACGCCCACCAAGTACCGACGAACTTTGGGTGACATTGTTATTCGCATTGGGCGCAGTATTGGCCTTACCATTTTGCGCATGCAAGGAGCCTGCCAAAAATAAGCTTGCGAACAAGCCAAAGAGTAGTTTGAAGCTATGTGCGGATGTGATTTTTTTCATGGTGTTGATACTTTAGAACATTCAGAGAGTATTTGCAGAAACTTGTTTAAGAACAATCTGATTGTGGTTATTTTCAGAATATTCATGCTTTTACTTGATTTGAGGTTTTATGCTTCATTTTCAAGAGCTTTAAATCAAAAAAGCCTTCCGCTGGGAAGGCTTTTAAGGACATCTGCATCATGATTTAGATGCGACGGAACACAATCGTGCCATTGGTGCCGCCAAAACCAAAGTTATTCTTTACGGCCACATCAATCTTCATATCCCTGGCAGTGTTGGCACAGTAGTCCAAATCGCACTCGGGATCTTGATTAAAAATATTGATGGTTGGCGGTGACTTTTGATGGTGCAAAGCCAGTACGGTGAATACAGATTCCAAACCACCAGCACCACCCAATAAGTGACCTGTCATGGACTTGGTAGAGTTCACCACCACTTTCTTTGCGGCATCGCCCAAAGCAGCCTTGAGAGCATCGGTTTCATTCTTATCCCCTAAAGGTGTAGAAGTACCATGGGCATTCACATAATTCACTTGATCAGGATTCACTCCTGCATCTTTTAGGGCGTTGACCATACAACGACGTGGGCCATCCATATTAGGCGCAGTCATGTGATACGCATCACCGCTCATACCAAAACCAGCCAACTCAGCATAAATCTTGGCACCACGCGCTTTGGCGTGTTCATATTCTTCCAAAATCATGCATCCAGCACCTTCACCCAGAACAAAACCATCACGGTCTTTGTCCCAAGGACGAGAAGCTGTAGCAGGATCATCATTCCGGGTTGATAAAGCACGTGCTGCTGCAAAACCACCCACCCCCAATGGGGAAATCGTGGATTCGGCACCACCAGCAATCATGACATCTGCATCGCCATACTGAATCAAGCGAGCCGCCAAACCAATACTATGAAGACCTGTTGTACAAGCAGTCACAGCGGCCACATTAGGGCCTTTAAGATTCAGATTGATACTCAAGTGGCCAGAAATCATATTGATGATTGAGCCTGGCACAAAGAATGGCGAAATGCGACGAGCACCACGGTTGGTGTATTCAATGTGGGTTTCTTCAATCATTGGTAAACCACCAATGCCTGAACCCACCAAGACGCCAATTCTTTCTGAATTAGCGTCTGTGACTGTTAAGCCAGAGTCTTTAAAAGCCTGTGTCCCTGCAGCAATGCCGTAATGGATAAAAGTATCCATGTGGCGAGCTTCTTTCGCAGAAATGTAATCCTCTACATTGAAGCCCTTTACTTCGCCTGCAAAATGAACACCTAGACCAGAATGGTCAAATTTAGTGATGGTGGCAATCCCACTGCGCCCCGCCAACAAATTATCCCAAGCTTCACCCACGTTGTTGCCCACAGGTGAAACCAAGCCTAGTCCGGTAATGACAACCCGGCGTTGCCCTTTGATCTGGCTCACAGCGAATTAGCCTTGCTTGGACTTAGCGAAATCGATAGCCAATTGGACAGTCGTGATTTTTTCAGCTTCTTCGTCAGGAATCTCGATACCGAATTCGTCTTCCAAAGCCATCACTAACTCAACTGTGTCGAGAGAATCTGCGCCCAAGTCATTAACGAAAGAAGATTCATTCTTGATTTCTGATTCGTCTTTGCCTAATTGCTCGGCTACGATTTTCTTAACGCGTTGTTCGATGTTATCCATGTAATCCCCCAAGGGTTGTTGTAAAAATGTTGAAAAAAGATTTTATCAGCTTATTTGGGCAATTTAGCTCAAATAGAGTCCACCATTCACATGAAGTGTCGTTCCCGTGATGTATCCAGCACCTGGAGAGGCCAAAAATGCCACTGCATGGGCAATATCTTCAGGAGTTCCAAGACGTTGGAGGGGAATATTCACTTTTAAGGAGTTTTGTTGTTCTTCAGACAGGGCTTTGGTCATATCTGTATCAATGAAACCTGGAGCCACGCAGTTCACCGTGATGTTTCGGCTACCAATCTCACGGGCCAGCGCACGACTCATGCCCGCAACCCCTGCCTTAGCAGCAGCATAGTTTGCTTGACCAGGGTTACCACTACTGCCCACCACAGAGGTGATGTTAATGATGCGGCCACCTTTGGCTTTCATCATGGGGCGAAGAACACCTCTTGCCAAACGGAATACAGCACTTAAATTGGTATCAATGACAGAGGTCCACTCTTCGTCTTTCATGCGCATGGCCAAGTTATCTTGAGTAATGCCTGCGTTATTCACCAAAATATTCAAAGCACCACGCTCTTTGACAATCGCATCAATCAGAGCATCGCAAGCAGCTGCATCGTTCACATTCAACACCACTCCAGCACCACCTGATGGCTTGAGTGCAGCGTCAATATCTTTGGCGCCATTTTCACTGGTCGCTGTACCAATCACCACAGCACCCTGCTTAGCCAACTCCATCGCAATGGCTCGACCAATACCACGTGAAGCGCCTGTCACCAAGGCAATTTGTCCGCTTAATGTACTCATCTGCTCTCCAATACCCTTCAAATCAGTATGTACTTCAATATTTACGCCTTGATGACAGCCATGACCTCAGCCATTGTGGCTGGATCATAAACAGCCAAACCATTCAAATCACCATGAATTCGCTTGGTCATTCCAGTCAATACTTTTCCTGGGCCACACTCAATCACATGAGTAATCCCCTGATTAGCCATGGCTTGAATGGTTTCTACCCAACGGACTGGAGCCGCAGCCTGTCTAACCAATGCATTCTTAATGGCAGCAGGATCTTTCAGAATGGTCACATCCACGTTATTAATCACGTCAATGCGTGGCACCTGAAATGTTTTGTCAGCCAGATAAGCTTCTAATTTTTCTGAAGCAGGTTTTAACAATGAAGAATGAAATGGCGCAGAGACTGGTAAAGGCAAGGCACGTTTAGCGCCAGCTGCTTTAGCCAACTCACATGCTTTTTCAACACCCACTTTTGAACCTGCAATGACGACTTGAGCAGGCGCGTTGTAGTTCACTGCCTCCACCACTTCTCCTGTGGCTGCTTGAGCATCTGCACATACTTGACGAACCGCATCATCATCCATACCCAAGATTGCTGCCATTCCACCAGTACCTACAGGCACAGCATCTTGCATGGCTTGCGCACGAAATCTCACCATGGGTACCGCATCTTTAAATTCAATTACTCCTGCAGCAACCAAAGCCCCATACTCACCTAAGCTATGACCTGCCATCACGGTTGCCTCAGGACCGCCCTCGGCACGCCAGGCGCGGTAGCAAGCGATGCCTGCTGTCAACATCACCGGTTGCGTATTGGTGGTCAAAGACAAAGCTTCAGCAGGACCTTCAGCGATCAATTGGGCAAGATCTTCACCCAAAGCTTCAGAAGCTTCAGCCAATGTGTTTTTCACTTCAACATGATCACCCCAAGCATTCAGCATACCGACTGCTTGAGAACCTTGACCGGGGAATACAAATGCAAATTTCATGAAAGTCCTGTGATGTATTTTTTGTTGTTTGAACTGATTTAAATAAATTCTTAGTAAGGCATTTTTAATATTTAACGACTGCCGCAGCCCATGTAAAACCGCCACCCACACCTTCCATTAAAAGATGCTGACCCCGTTTGATTTGACCAGCACGAACTGCCGTATCTAAAGCCAAAGGAATCGATGCAGCAGACGTATTGCCATGATCTTGCACAGTAACCACGACATGATCACGCTCAATACCAAGTTTTTTGGCAGTGCCTTCCATAATACGAATATTGGCTTGGTGCGGAATCAACCAATCAATCTCAGCTGGCGTTAAATTCGCCGCAGTCAACACTTCTTGCGCCACCTGCTCAAGCACTTTGACAGCCAATTTGAACACCGCTTGACCATCCATGATCAAAAAGGCAGAGCCTTCTAAATGACCTTTATCGGTGCGACCAGGAACACATAGAATATTGCGATGACTGCCATCCGCATGCATGGCTGTAGCCAAAATGCCTGGCTCATCACTGGCACCCACCACCACAGCACCTGCCCCATCGCCAAACAACACACAGGTACCACGGTCTTTGAAGTCCAGAATGCGAGAAAAAGTTTCGGCACCCACAATCAAAACTTTCTTGTACATGCCACTGCGAATGAAGTTATCAGCGACGGCCAATGAATATGCAAAACCTGAACAAACGGCTTGCACATCAAATGCAGCACATCCATTGGTAATACCCAATTTATCTTGTAATACGCAAGCTGTACTTGGAAAGCCACCTAAATTATCTGGCGTTGAAGTGGCCAAAATAATTAAATCAATTTCATTGGCGGCAACACCCGCTGCCTCTAGCGCTTTTTGGGAAGCTTTGACCGCCAAATCACTGGTGAGTTCACCGTCAGCCGCAAAGTGGCGCGCGCTGATACCACTGCGTGAAAAAATCCATTCATCACTGGTTTCAATGCCGTCCTTGGCCAAAAGCTCAGTGATATCTTGATTGGTGACTTTATTGCTAGGCAAATAACTGCCCGTGCCCAAGATCTTGGCGTAGGTTTGATGTGCCATTGCTGCACTTGCTTTTGTATTCTGTTGAGTCATCATGCGCCTTGACCTTGAGAACCCGATGAAGATTGCTGATCAGATTGAGTAACAGCGACTGTAAAAGCATCTGCCACTTTTCCCACCATATTATTTTTAGCACCTTCATAGGCACGACGTAAAGCAGTTTTGAATGCTTTTTTATCGGCAGAGCCATGACTCTTCAACACCAAGCCGCGCAAGCCCAAAAGAACTGCACCGTTGTAATTGCGATGATCCACACGTTTCTTAAAACGCATGAGGACTGGCATAGCAGCCATGGCCATCAATTTAGTCAACCAGTTGCGGCCAAATTCTTGTTTAATGAAACCAGAAATCATGTAAGCCAAACCTTCACTGGTTTTAAGCGCCACGTTACCGACAAAACCATCGCACACCACAATGTCAGTAGTGCCCTTAAAAATATCATTGCCTTCCACGTTGCCATAAAAGTTCAAAGAACTTTGACGTAAAAGCTCTCCGGCCTCTTTGACCACTTGGTTGCCTTTAATCACTTCTTCACCAATGTTGAGCAAACCAATGCTTGGATTTTTCACGCCATCCACAGCACGAGCCATGACATCTGCCATTTGGGCAAATTGCAATAAATGTAGCGCTTCACAATCTGCATTGGCGCCCAAATCTAATACGGTCGTTCCACGACCCAATTGATTGGGCATCACAGCAGCAATCGCAGGACGGTCAATGCCATCCAATGTTTTTAAGACGTAACGAGAGATGGCCATCAAGGCGCCCGTGTTACCCGCTGAAATGGCGCCTTGCGCCAAACCTTCTTTAACCTGTTCCGCAGTGATGCGCATGGATGAATCTTTTTTCTTGCGCAAGGCCACTTCAATGGGATCATCCATGGTGACCACTTCAGAGGCATGAACCACGGTGATTCGATCACGAATGTCTGAAGACACCTTCGCCAATGCTTGATTGATTAAATCAGCATTTCCAACCAATCTGATGTGTAAATCTGGCAACTCAGCCAGAAGCTCTGTGCTGGCGGGTACTGTGACCACGAGACCGTGGTCCCCACCCATTGCATCAACAGCTAGCGTGACGCTCATGTAGATTCTTATTTAAGAAAAAAGCGGCCACCGACTGTGCCGCTTGATCTTTTCCTAGAGAGGAATTAGTCGTTCTTTGTCTTAACAACTTTACGACCACGGTAGTAGCCATTTGGGCTAACGTGGTGACGCAAATGAGCCTCACCCGTCGTTGGCTCAACTGCCAATGAAGGTGCAGACAAAAAGTCATGAGCACGGTGCATGCCACGCTTTGACGGTGATTTCTTATTCTGTTGAACAGCCATGTTTTTACTCCTAAACGAATCCGAGATTCTAGCATAAAGTCATTGTTTTTTGAGCTTTTCTAGGACAGCAAACGGGTTGGGCTTCTGAATCACGATCTCTTCTGACCCAGATTGAAGGGTTTTAGCCACTTTTTGAAGATTTTCTGGCTTGCACTCACCTGGTGCATGCTTGGCTGCCAATGGCAGACTCAAGAGCAATTCTTCCTCAATGGCCTCCAATAAATTAAAGGTCTCAGACGCCACCAAAGCATCTTCAGCATCTTGATTTTCCTCATCAAAATCCCAAGCTTCAGCCTCTTCTTCAGTATCAAAAAGAATGTAATCACGATCTGAATCGAGTGATTCCATATAGGGTTGCAAACAGGCCTGACAGGTCAAAGGTAAATCCAGCGCCAAACGTAAGTGCATGTATTGCAAGGGAATTGATCCTA
>CAYVBV010000024.1:0-1767 GCA_964449745.1 uncultured Polynucleobacter sp.
GCAGCATGACCATCAATTTCTCGAAGAGCTGCGACCTGACGGGACAAAATAGCCGTTGGAACAAATTTAAGGCTGATTTGACGCATTTGTTCGGCAAACCCAGGCATCTCCCTAGTGGCCACAGCCAATGTCGCTTCAGGTGTTACATCGCGTCTTGAGGGGCCCGTGCCCCCGGTGGTCAATACCAAGTCACAGCCGACTACATCAATCAATTCAATGATTGTTTTTGAGATCAATTCTTTTTCATCCGGAATCAAGCGAGACTCCATATGCCATGGCGAGTTCAAGGCTTTACCAAACCATGCTTGTAAAGCGGGGATGCCTTCATCTTGATAAACCCCGCTACTGGCTCGATCAGAAATAGAGATTAAACCAATCCAGATTTCATCAGGATGTTGGCGCTTGGCATTTTTTGTAGACTGATTTGTCATAGGTGGTGATATGGTATTTTTTGTACTTAAGTCTCAATTCTAGCTATGATTGCACAATGTTTTCACATACACCCGAACAATTACAAGAATTAGTCTCTTTTTTATTGGCTGAAGCCAAGGCTCTGGGCGCCACTGATGCCGCCGCTGAATTATCTGAAGGCAATGGCTTATCAGTTTCTGTGCGACGCGGCAATATTGAAACCATTGAACAAAATCTTGATAAGCAGGCAGGTGTCACAGTCTTTATTGGTCAGCGACGTGGTAATGCAGGCACCAGTGATTTTTCAAAAGAATCTCTCAAAGCCAGTGTCCGGGCAGCTTTTCACATTGCTCAGCACACAGCGGAAGATGATTGTGCTGGCTTGGCTGAAGCTGAGTTGCTAGAAAAAAATCCAAAAGATTTAGACTTATTTCATCCTTGGCATATCAATACAGCCCAAGCTGTTGAGATTGCCCGAGAGGCTGAACAAGGCGCATTTTCAGTGAGTAAAAATATCACCAACAGTGATGGTGCTTCTGTATCCGCGCAGCAATCTCATTTCATGTTGGGAACCAGCAATGGTTTTATGGGGGGCTATGCCATCTCACGTCATTACATTGCTTGCACACCAATTGCCAGTGCTTCTAAAAAGGCTGGGTCTGCGATGCAAAGGGACGATTGGCACACCACGTCCAGAGTCCCTGAAGAGTTGGCAGACCCCAAAACGGTGGGTGCCTATGCAGCCAAACGTGCGCTTGCCCGATTAGGGGCTCGTTCGATTGCCACTTGCCATTGCCCAGTGCTTTTTGAGGCTCCTTTGGCTGCTGGTTTGCTAGGCGCATATGTGCAAGCAACTTCGGGTGGTGCTTTGTATCGTAAATCCAGTTTCTTGGTGGATAGTTTGGGTCAGCAAGTTTTCCCAGCGCACATTGATTTATTCGAAGAACCTCATTTGCCGCGCCTCACAGGCAGTGCTCCATTTGATGAAGAGGGTGTCAAAACCCAATCACGAAAAGTGATTGATGGTGGGGTGGTGCAAGGCTACTTCTTATCCACTTATTCAGCCAGAAAATTAGGCATGCAAACCACAGGTAATGCCGGTGGATCTCATCAGTTACAACTGAAGAGTCGTCTCACCAAAAGAAGCGATGACTTACCGGCGATGTTAAAAAAAATGGGTACGGGTTTGTTGGTGACTGATTTAATGGGTCAGGGCGTGAACTATGTCAACGGAGACTACTCACGTGGTGCATTTGGTTATTGGGTAGAGAACGGCGTGATCGTTCATCCTGTCGAAGAAATCACCATTGCGGGTAATCTCAAAGACATGTTCAAACAAATCGTTGCAATTGGGGC
>CAYVBV010000024.1:1867-5133 GCA_964449745.1 uncultured Polynucleobacter sp.
ATATTAAAGCTTACTGTCGTAGGTCACAAACGCATATGACAGTTGACCGTTGTGATGCTCTTCTCTTGAAACTTCTTCCCACATCATGTCATCTACATTAGGGAAGTAAGCGTCACCATCGACTTCAATATCGACTTCAGTGATGATGAGTTTGTCGACGTAAGCCAAGGCTTCGTCATAGATTTGGGCGCCACCAATGATGAAGGCTTTTTCAACCCCTGCGCAAGCATCAATCGCATCTTCTAGAGAAGTGTAGGTCTCAGCCCCTTCCGCTTTAAATTCTGGGTTGCGACTCACGACCAAATTGCGACGACCAGGCAAAGGGCGACCTAAAGAAACCCAGGTGTTGCGACCCATGATGATGGGGCAACCCATGGTGGTTGTTTTGAAATGTTTTAAATCCTCGGGCAAGTGCCATGGCAAGGTGTTGTTCACCCCAATCACACCATTTTTGGCGCGTGCAACGATGATGGCTAATTCCACAATGGCCTCGAATTAAACTGCGACAGGAGCTTTGATGGGGTCGTGATGCTGATAGCCCACCAACTCAAAGTCTTCGTATTCATAATCGAAGATAGAGGCTGGTTTGCGACGAATCACCAATTTTGGCAATGGCAAAGGCTCTCTTGAAAGCTGCAGTTTCACTTGCTCCATGTGATTCGAGTACAAATGACAGTCGCCACCTGTCCAAATAAATTCACCCACTTCCAGACCTGCTTGTTGAGCGATCATGTGCGTGAGCAATGCGTAGCTCGCAATATTGAATGGCACACCTAAAAAGATATCAGCGCTGCGCTGATAAAGCTGACAGGACAATTTGCCATCAGCCACATAAAATTGAAAAAATGCATGACAAGGGGGCAAGGCCATGCGCGGGATTTCAGCCACATTCCAAGCGGACACAATCAAGCGACGTGAGTCTGGATTGTTTTTGATTTGATCCATGAGTTGACTGATTTGGTCCACATGCTCGCCATTCGGGGCAGGCCATGAGCGCCACTGATAACCGTAAATTGGACCTAATTCACCATCTTCTTTGGCCCATTCATCCCAAATGCTCACACCACGTTCTTTGAGCCAATTGTTATTGGTGCTGCCTTGCAAGAACCAAAGTAACTCAATGATGATGGATTTCAAGTGAAGTTTTTTGGTGGTGACCACCGGAAAACCTTTTTGCAAATCAAAGCGCATTTGATGTCCAAACACTGACATTGTTCCAGTGCCGGTGCGGTCTGATTTATGGGTGCCATTGACCATGACATGGCGCATGAGATCGAGATATTGATGCATATGAGGATTCTACTACTTGCTAAAAGTCACCACGTGATCCGCCACCAATTTAATCCCAATCTTCTCGCCAATGGCGTGATTGTGGTGGCTTGGCACCATGGTCAATAAACGTTGACCTGAATCGAGTTGAACCGTGTATAAAAAGTCACCTCCGCGGAATGCTTTGGTAATGACTTCAGCTTGCAAGGGGCTGTCATCATCATGCACGATGTCATCCGCTCTTAAAAGGACATCAACTTCCTCATTGGGTAAGCCGTAACTAGAGTGAGGCAAGGGCAGTGTGCCTAATTCAATTTCAACCGCAGGGCCTGGTTTGGTTCTACCAGGAACAAATACACCATAACCTACAAAGTCAGCCACAAAGCGGGTGGCCGGACGGTGATAAAGGTTATAGGCGCTGTCCCACTGCACCAATTTGCCGTCCACCATTACGCCGACATCATCAGCAATCGCAAATGCCTCGAATTGATCATGTGTGACTAGTAAAGCGGTTGTGCCATTGGCTTTCAGAATATCTCTGACTTCACCGGCCAAGCGTTCACGCAAATCTACATCCAGATTGGAGAAGGGTTCATCTAAAAGGAGTAGTTCAGGTTCAGGAGCCATGGCACGAGCCAGTGCCACACGTTGTTGTTGGCCTCCAGAAAGTTCATGAGGATAGCGATGACCCACATTTTGCAGGCCCACGCGCTGCAACCATTCCTCTGCCTTATGTAAAGCTTCTTTTTCTGGAAGATTCCTCAAGCCAAAAGCCACATTCTGAGCATTGGTTAAATGCGGGAATAAAGCGTAATCCTGAAACACCACGCCTACCCTGCGTTTTTCTGGAGCAATGGTGATCTCTGCAGAGCTCACCACTTGCTTGTCTAGAGTGATTTGCCCCTTCTGAATCGGTTCAAAACCACAAATGGCGCGTAAAACAGTCGATTTGCCACAGCCAGATGGGCCCAATAAACAGCCGATTCGACCATGCTGTAAATGCATGCTCAAGCCTTTAACCACTTGATTCCAGCTCCCTGATTTTTCACCAGGGTAACCAGCCTCAATGTTGTCAATATTTAAATGAATTGGTTGCGTATCAATAATCATTCTTATAATTGTCTCATCTTGCGACAACGTTTAACACCCATACTGCTATCTTTGGTATTGGCTTTGCCAATTCTGGGGATTTTTGCCGCACTGCTAAACCCTCAGTCTAGCAGTGGGGAAGTCCTTGTTCACCTTTTAAGCACAGTCTTGCCTGGCTACGCATGGACTACCTTGGTGATGGCCATAGGCGTTACTCTGGGGGTGGCCAGCATGGGTATTATCACCGCTTGGTTGGTGGCCACCTGTGACTTTCCGGGCAAGAAACTCTTTGAGTGGGCCTTGATTCTGCCTTTGGCCATGCCAACTTATGTCATGGCCTATGCCTATACCGATTTCTTCCAATTTTCAGGCCCCATTCAAACTTTCTTGCGCGAGTTATTGGGAGTGCCTAAATTGGCGTGGTTTCCTGAGCCTCGATCATTGTGGGGTGCCATTTGCGTTTTGAGTTTGGCCCTATACCCTTATGTTTATTTACTCTGTCGCACAGCCTTTTTAGAGCGCAGTCCTCGTTTGATTGAAGCTGCCCGTACTCTTGGAGCTGGTCCGTGGGGGGCTTTTTGGCAAGTTGCTCTGCCCATGGCCAGACCTGCCACCATGGCAGGGGTTGCGTTGGCTCTGATGGAGGCGGTGGCTGACTATGGGGTCATGTCTTACTTTGGCGTGCAGACGATGACCACAGGCATTTATAGAGCTTGGTTGAGCATGGGTGATCGCATGGCTGCGGTTCAGTTATCTGCAGCCCTTTTGGGTGTTATTTTCTTATTACTTTTGTTAGAACATGCCAGTCGTCGTCAAATGCGCTTTGCCACTTCAGGTCAGCGTTTTCGACAAATTAAGCCATGGCGTTTACAAGGTAAAAAAGCATTTTGGGCCAGCGTGGCTTGTTT
>CAYVBV010000024.1:5233-15898 GCA_964449745.1 uncultured Polynucleobacter sp.
AGCATGGATGCCAGTGCCATGAGTTTGGGATCTGGTAAATGGGAACTATTGAGAAGAATTCACCTACCGCTGTTGCGACGCAGTTTATTGACGGCTGGATTATTGGTGTTTGTAGACGTGATGAAAGAACTCCCGGCCACTTTAGTCTTGCGCCCATTTAACTTTGACACCTTGGCGGTGGTGACGTATCAATTGGCTTCTGATGAGCGCTTGGCAGAAGCTGCATGGCCTGCTCTCACGATTGTTTTAGCGGGTTTGATTCCCGTCATCATCTTGTCGCGTGCCATGTCTAAGGACTGAAGCTGAGTTCACTTCAAGCTTTACACCCAAGCTCAACTGATTTTGTTTGAGACGCCCAAGATGGCATGGAGTTTGGGTGAAGTCGTGGTGTATTGCAGATGAATGGGTTGATCTGGATGAACGTGTGCCAGGCAGGCATAAGCAGCCATGGTCGCTTCATGAAAACCACACACAATTAACTTCTTTTTACCGGGGTAGGTGTTGATGTCTCCCACAGCAAAGATACCTGGCACATTGCTCTGAAACTTTTCTGTATCAACCGATACCTGTTTATTTTCTAAAGCCACTCCCCAATCGGCAATTGCTCCAAGCTTGGGTGAAATGCCCAAGAGGGGTAACACAACATCCGTGGGATGAGTTTGTGTTTGGCCATTGAAGTCAGTGACTTCAATCGCAGTTAAACATCCTTGACGCTCTTGAAAACCACTGATTTGACCCACGATGACTTTGATAAGAGCTTGTTGGCAAAGTGTCTGGAACTCTTGAACCAAATGATTCTCTGCTTTGAACACGTCACGTCGATGGACTAAAGTGACATCAATGCCCAATTGAGCACATTCAATGGCTGTTTCTAATGCAGAGGTCTCGCCGCCGTTGATTAAAACCTTTTTACCTTTGAGATTTTTAAAGTCTTGACGGTGATAAAAAACTTGACGACCTTCATACGATTCAAGTCCCTCTAGATTTAAGCGGCGTGCCTTGAATGCCCCTACACCTGAGGCAATGATGATGGTTTTGGTAATAAAAGATGATTGATTGGTTTCTAGATTAAAACGACCATCACCTCTTTGAGTGATTACCGTGACTTCTTGATTCAGATGAAAAGGCGTATTGAGAACTTTGATTTGTTCTTGTAAGCGATCAATTAATTCTTGACCAGTACACACTGGAATACCAGGAATGTCATATATGGGTTTGTTGCCATATAGCTCTACGCATTGACCGCCTACGTGGGGCAGTGCATCAATCACATGAGTTTGAAGTCCGAGTAAGCCTAATTGAAATACTTGATAGAGTCCCACTGGACCCGCACCAATCACAATGGCATCAGTTTCTGTGACGGTGGCGGTTTGATTCATCCGGAGATCAGAAATTAGCGGGTCAATTCACCCAATTTATTCTTCACGTCTTTCCAGTCATCGGCATCTGGCAAAGCCTCTTTGGATTTGGTGATTGAAGGCCATTGGGTCGCCAATTCCGCATTCAATTGAATATAAGCTTGTTGATCTCCTGGCACATCATCTTCAGCATAGATGGCATTCACAGGGCATTCTGGTACGCAAACTGCGCAATCAATGCACTCATCAGGATCGATGGCTAAGAAATTAGGGCCCTCACGGAAGCAGTCTACGGGACATACGTCGACGCAGTCGGTGTATTTACAACGGATACAAGCTTCGGTCACTACATAAGTCATGGCATTAATCTCAAAGAGAATCAAAAGTAATATTTTATCTTAGAGACTGAGCTCTGTCCCTGATAGCCCTGTTCGGGGGCGTGGTTACTGAATCGCCCCATGATCTAAATCAATGACATACAATCATTCCTGAAGAATACAAACACCCTAAAAAAACATAAAAATAGGAGACAAACATGTCCGAACAGACTCAAAAACCTAAGATTTTGGTGGCGCGCGCCATCTTCCCAGATATTTTGGCTGAGCTTGAAAAAGTCGCTGAGGTGCAATCCAATCAAGAAGATCATTTATGGACTGCGGCTGATTTAAAAGCAGCGATGGCTGATAAGGATGCAGCAATTGTCACGGGTGGTGAGCGCGTGGATGCAGATATTCTCAAAGCTTCTCCTAAGCTTAAGATTGTTTCTAACATTGCCGTGGGTTATAACAATTTAGATATGCCCGCTTTTCAGGCAGCCAATGTCATGGCCACCAACACCCCAGACGTATTGACCGATACCACGGCAGATTTTGGATTCACTTTAATGATGGCCACTGCCCGTCGAGTGACTGAGAGTGAGCATTGGTTAAGAGCGGGGCACTGGAAAAAGTTTTCTATTTGTGATGCGCCTCTATCGATGGATTTGCATCATTCCACTTTGGGCATCATGGGTATGGGCCGTATTGGTCAAGCCATTGCCAAGCGTGCGCGTGGATTTAATATGAAGGTCAACTATTACAACCGCTCACGTTTATCTGAAGATTTAGAAAAAGAGTGCGGCGCGACTTATGTCGATCGTGAGACTTTATTAAAAGAGTCTGATCACATTATTTTGGTGATGCCTTATACGCCAGAGAATCATCACTTGTTTGGTGAAAAAGAACTGAATCTCATGAAGCCTACGGCAACTTTGGTCAATATTGCACGCGGTGGCATTGTGGATGAGTTGGCATTGGCCAAGGCGCTGAAAGAAAATCGAATTTTTGGTGCTGGCCTAGATGTATTCGAAGGAGAGCCGAAAGTTATTCCAGAATTGTTGGCGCTCAAGAATGTCGTGCTTGCTCCGCATATGGCCAGCGCTACAGAAAAAACCAGGCGCGCCATGATTCAGCTGGCGATTCAGAACTGCTTGGCTGGTCTTGCTGGAAAAACTCCACCAAACTTATTGAAGGCTTAGTGGTTAGAGGTTTAGATTAAATTCAGTCTTGAGCTGAAGTTGGTTTGGTGTCGTTGACAGTGGTTTCTTTAACAGCCACTTCAATGCCACCAAACTTTCCTGCAACCCAGTTATAGACCTTGCAGGCCAACCACAATAAACCAAAACCCACCAAAGCATTGAGTATCAACGCAGAGATGACTGTGAACCCTGGTAATTCACCATCGCGAACAAACGCCACAAATAAGGCCAATAAGACAATCGGCACTGAAAAACTGAGATAAACCAATACCAAAGTTTTTGCTGTGTGTAGTGGGTCTACATAAACAACTTCTTTTTTGGTGTATTGAGTGCTTGGCATGATGAGGTTCTGGGCTTAAAAAATGTTCACTGAATCAAGATGCTGGAATTCTATACCAATTTATCAAAGAATGTTGCGTTGCAATATCATTTTTGGCGCATCTTTTAAGGCTTTTGAGTCTTCCAATAGAGCCTGACCAAAACTAAAAAAGTTAGACCAGTCCTTCAAAAAGAACCACGCCCACCGTGTCACCGGCCTTAATCTGATCTTGATCGTGATCTAAAACAATGAAGCAATCGGCTTCACTCATAGAGCGAAGGACGCCTGAGCCTTGGGCGCCTGTGATGCGCACAGTTCTGGCACCTGTCTCATCAATCGACAAAATACCTCGCTGAAACTCAGTGCGACCAGGGCGTTTACGGATGGCCTCAATTGTTTTGGCTTGCATCATTGGAGGAGCACATTCAGTTGCGCCACTCATGCACAGCAGAGCATTACGCACAAATTGATAAAAAGTCACCATGACTGCAACAGGATTTCCTGGCAAGCCAAACAAAACCGCAGAATGTTTGGATTCACCTTCATTCTTGATGGAGCCAAAAGCCATCGGGCGACCCGGTCTCATCGCGATTTTCCAAAAGTTCACATCACCCAATTCACGCATGATTTGTTTGGTGTAATCGGCTTCACCCACTGACACACCACCAGAAGTAATCACTGCATCACACATTGCTGCGGCTTTACTAAAAGTTTCACGCATGATCACGGGGTCATCGCGCACCACACCAAAGTCATGTAATTCAACACCAAGTCGCGTTAGCATGCCAAATAGGGTGTAGCGATTGCTGTCATAAACGCAACCTTCATCAAGTGTTTGTCCGATGGAGCGGAGTTCATCGCCTGTTGAGAAGAAGCCAACCCGAAGACGTCTTTTGACAGACACTGAACCAATGCCCAAGGAAGCAATTAAACCTAAATCGGCAGGGCGGATGATTTTGCCAGCAGCGAGTGCAGCAGAACCTGCTTTTAAATCTTCACCTTTTAAGCGACGGTTGTCACCAGCGCGAACGATATTGGAGCGAAAGCGGATTGTTTCACCGTCTACTTCAACCATTTCTTGAGGAATGGTGGTGTCACAACCTGGGGGCATGACGGCACCAGTCATGATGCGTACACATTGGCCAGTCTCTACCTGACCGGTGAAGGCATTACCCGCAAACCCCTTGCCAATGATGTTGAGTGTGGTGGTGTCCGCACTTGAAATAGACGACCCAGCAAAAGCATAGCCATCCATGGCTGAGTTATCGGCTGAAGGAACATTGATGGGAGAAATAATGTCTTGCGCCAAGACCCGACCCAAAGCCTCATAGATGTTGACAGTTTCTGCTTCAAGAGTTTGCGCTGCTGGGCGTACAAAATTTTGCACAATTTGAATGGCTTGGGAAACTCTCAAAGATTCAGGGTCGTAATCTGATAGGCAGGTCACCACAGAATTTAAGCTTGGCAATGAACTCATGGATGTTCCTAAGAAATTGACTTAACCACCAATGTAAGACATTTCAACTTTGCGTTTGCCCGCCAATTCTGGAGAGCCACGCAATTCTGAGTAGCGATCAATGCGATGAGACCATACTTGCGCAATCGCATTGCTAATTTCTAGGTCAGAGTGGCCCGCTCTGAGTAATGCTTTCAAGTCATGCCCTTCAGTGGCAAATAGGCATAAATACATTTTGCCTTCGGTCGATAAGCGAGCCCGTGAACAATCTTTACAGAAAGCTTGAGTGACACTTGAAATCACGCCCACTTCACCTGAGCCGTCCACATAACGCCAACGCTCAGCAACTTCTCCAGGGTAGTTGGGATCAATATTGCTTAAAGGAAACACTTCGTGAATTTTCTGAATCACTTCGGCAGAAGGCAGAACTTCAGTCATATTCCAGCCATTAGAAGCCCCTACGTCCATGAATTCAATGAAACGCAAAATCACATCGCTGCCCTTGAAGTATTGGGCCATCGGAATGATTTCATGATCATTGGTCCCTTTTTTAACAACCATGTTGACTTTGATGTTTTTGAAACCTACTTCACGTGCAGCTTCAATGCCATCCAATACATCTCCCACCGGAAAGCCCACATCATTCATTTTTTGGAATGTGGCATCGTCTAAGCCATCTAAGCTGATGGTCATGCGGCTTAAGCCAGCATCTTTGAGCGATTGGGCTTTTTTACGCAACAAACTGCCGTTGGTGGTCAGTGTCAAATCAAGGGGTTTGCCCTCGAGAGTTTTTAAAGAAGCCAACATTTCAATGAGCTTCTCAACATTTTTGCGAAGCAGCGGTTCGCCACCTGTTAGGCGGATCTTTTCAACACCATGCTCAATATAAATTTTGGCCAAGCGTGTGATTTCTTCAAAACTGAGTAAATCACCATGCGATAGATACGGGTAATCTTTATCAAAGATTTCTTTGGGCATGCAATACGTGCAACGAAAGTTGCAACGATCGGTCACAGAAATTCTTAAATCATGAAGGCGTCGGCCACGCGTATCAGCAAGCAGGCCATTGGGTGTCAGCAGTTGTTCCGGAATGATCGGAACATGGCTGTCCACTTTGCGTTGGCGCTCATCAATGAGGGGTATGACCTTTTCTGACATAGCCCCCATTGTAGAGCCAACTTCAATTAATTACTTTTGGATGGTTTGCTCTTTTCCGCCTGTTTCAACTAGAACCATGGGCTCAGTTGAAAGCTCTACAGGTGGTTTTGGCTGACGTGGTTCATGACGCACCACAGGTTCAGCTGCAATTTGCGCGCGCACTTCTTCCAGTTTTTGATGGTCGGTATTCACCCAAACCATACCTGCTGACTCAATCACTGAAGACAGTTCAGAGGTTTGTAGGGGTTGAAACTCAACCTTCGGTAATGGCGCAGCGGCCACCACTGGAGTTGGCTCTACAGCAGGAGCAGAGGTTGCAGCAGAAGTAACAACTTCAGTGACCTTTACTGATGTCGTCTCAGTCGCAGGCACAAATGCGACTGGAGTTGGTTCAGCAACAGGGCTTGATGTTGCAGCTGCCGTTGTCACAGCTGAAGCAGTGGCAGCGACTAAATTCACATCCGAATTGTTTTCTGTACTGACATTCTCGGCACTGACTTCTGAAGAATTTTCAGTGCGCTCAGCACGATCGCGACCACGGTTGCGACCACGACGGTTGCGACCACGGCGACGTTCTTCACCTTCACCTGTTTCGGCATTGTTGTTAGGCACATCGGCATGCGTTAACAAATCTTTAGCTTGATCAGATTTGGCTTCTTCAGATTTATTCTGACGCGGCTGGTTACGACCATTGCGTTGATTCTGTTGACGTGCTTCTTTATTTTCAGGTTTCTCGTCGCGTTCCCCCGCTTCATTCTTGTTGCGATTGCGGTTGTTGCGATTGCGGTTGCGGTTGCGATCACCACGCTCAGCTTGATCATCGCGATTGCCACCGTGGCGTCCACCACGACCGCCACTGGCTCGTTTTTCGGCAGGCTTTGCTGCTTCTTTTGAACCAAATAAGCTCTTGATAAAACCAATGAGGCCACCGGATGATTGTTTTTCACCAGTCGTTTTACGCTCGGCACGAGGCACGCTTGGAGGAGCAGGTTGGCTTGGACGTACACCTTTAACTGCAGCTTCTTGGCGCGGTTTAGCTTCTTCGGCGCGGCGATTCAGAATTGTGTCTGATTCGAGTTCTTTGCTGGCTTCCTCGGCCATGGCATAGCTGGCTTTGGGATCATCTAAGCGAGGGTCATCGTGACGCAAGCGCTCAAGTTTGTAGTGAGGTGTTTCAAGATGTTTGTTGGGTAGCAACAAAACATTCACCTTAAAGCGACTTTCAATCTTAATCACTTCCGCACGTTTTTCATTCAGCAAGAATGCCGCCACATCAACAGGCACTTGGCAATGGATTGCGGCGGTGTTCTCTTTCATGGCCTCTTCTTGAATGATGCGCAAGACTTGAAGGGCAGATGATTCTGTGTCGCGGATATGGCCTGTGCCATTACAACGTGGGCAAGTCACGTTGCTGCTCTCTGATAGAGCAGGGCGCAAACGTTGACGAGATAACTCTAAAAGACCGAAGCGAGAGATCTTCCCCATTTGTACGCGGGCACGGTCATGGCGCAAGGCATCTTTGAGGCGTTGCTCCACATCTTTTTGATTTTTAGAAGACTCCATGTCAATGAAGTCGATCACAATCAAGCCACCCAAGTCACGCAAACGCATTTGACGAGCCAATTCATCGGCCGCCTCAAGGTTGGTTCTTGCTGCAGTTTCTTCAATGTCGGAGCCACGTGTTGATCTGGCTGAGTTCACGTCGACAGACACCAAAGCTTCAGTGTGGTCAATCACAATCGCGCCACCCGATGGGAGGGACACGGTGCGTGAGTATGCAGTTTCAATCTGATGTTCAATTTGGAAGCGAGAGAACAAAGGCACATCGTCTTGGTAGCGTTTCACGCGTGACATATTGTCAGGCATCACCACAGACATGAATGAGCTGGCTTGTTCATAAATCTCGTCTGTATCGATGAGAATCTCACCGATATCAGGCTGGAAGTAATCACGGATTGCTCGGATAACTAGGCTAGATTCCAAATAAATTAATAAAGGACCTTGATTGCTAGAAGCTGCTTGATCAATGGCAGTCCATAACTGCATCAAGTAGCTTAAGTCCCACTGTAATTCTTCTGCACTTCTACCAATACCGGCAGTTCTGGCAATGATGCTCATGCCGTCAGGCACAGTTAACTGACCCATGGCTTCACGCAGCTCGGCGCGATCTTCGCCTTCAATACGACGTGATACGCCACCACCCCGAGGGTTGTTAGGCATTAATACCAGGTAACGGCCTGCTAGGGAGATGAAGCTGGTGAGGGCGGCACCTTTATTGCCACGCTCTTCTTTTTCCACTTGAACGATGATTTCTTGACCTTCGCGCAAGGCATCTTTGATCCCAGCGGTGCGGACATCAATACCGTCCTTGAAATAAGCTCTAGAAACCTCTTTGAACGGTAAAAAGCCATGACGCTCTTCACCGTAGTTCACAAAGCATGCCTCTAAAGAGGGCTCGATGCGAGTGATTACACCTTTATAAATATTGCCTTTACGTTGTTCACGTCCAGACGTTTCAATATCAATATCAATGAGCTTTTGGCCATCAACAATCGCTACGCGCAACTCTTCTTGTTGGGTAGCATTAAATAACATGCGTTTCATTTAAATCTCTCCGTACTTCGGCCAGGCAGCCATCGCGGGGTGCGAAACGGAATTGAAAGAGATTGTGCGAGACAATCTCTGTGATGACAAACTTCACTACACTCGCTGACTTCTTCTTATTGGCGTGTCAGCGCGCGCTTAAATTCTTTTATCAGTTTCGCAGTTCGCGGCACTATGCCAGCCAACTTTGCGTCTCATTACTTCAGGGGAGAGGCGAACCCTGGAAATATCTTCTGGTTATTTCGGACCCAGCTTGGCGCACGACAGATCAAACAATAAATTTGATGTTGCGCAGCAAGATAGGTCATTATATGTCATATGAACAGTAATTCGGTAACACAACACGTTGTTTTATTTGAGGAAGCTGGCCAAAGGCTAGATAACTTCCTGTTTCGCATGGCCAAAGGGGTGCCAAAAACGCATATTTATCGAATTATTCGCTCTGGTGAGGTCCGAATTAACAAAAAAAGGGCGGATGCCAGTCAAAAAATTCAAGAAGGTGATGTTTTAAGACTGCCTCCTTTGAGGGTTTCGGAAGCTAAAGCGCCTGTCAATGACTACATTTCAAAGAAGATAAGCTCAGAAATACCTATTTTGCATGAAGATGACAGCATTTTAATCGTCAATAAACCTTCTGGGGTGGCTGTTCATGGGGGGTCTGGGGTCTCTTTGGGGCTCATTGAGGCCATGAGGGCTCAGCGACCTGAAGCTAAATTCTTAGAATTGGTTCATCGTTTGGACCGAGATACCTCCGGAATTCTGATGCTGGCCAAAAAACGCAGTGCTTTGGTTCACCTTCATGAGCAGATTCGTGAAGGCAGGATGGAAAAACGCTATTTATTAATCGTGCATGGCGCCTTGCCGGTATCCAACAAGTCAATTTCCCTCAAATATCCTCTTTTGAAATACCTTCTGCCCAATGGCGAGAGACGTGTGCGGGTATCCGCCGATGGGGGGCAGCCAAGTCACACCAATATCCGAGTCAAGGCCAATTATTGCGACGGTTTGTGTAGTTTGGTCGAGGCGCAGCTCAAAACAGGCCGAACTCATCAGATTCGTGTGCATTTGCAAACTTATGGCCACCCCATTTTGGGAGACGACAAATATGGTGATTCAGCTTTGGATAAGGCGCTTAAACCCAAGCGCTTGATGTTGCATGCTCGCCATTTATCCTTCTTGCATCCCAAGACTGAAGAAAAAATGACTTTTGAGGCGGATATTCCAGAGGCGTTTGAAAAATTCACGCAGGGTTAATTCAAGATAAGATTTGAGACATGGTTGCAGTCAAAGTGACATCATCAAAAAACAGCAGAATTAATTTAATAATAAAAACGGAGACAACATGAAATTAGCGACTTATCAGTATCAAGCTGAGACCTTTGTTGGTTTGGTCTCAGAGGATTTGCAGAGCATTACGCCGTATGTGCTAACTCAAGAACAAGCCAAGCTAGGTGCTTTGTTCATCATCGATCTGATGGCTGAAGGCAAATCAGTGCCCCCTATGGGGCAAGCGGTCGCTTTAAAAGATGTTTGCTTGTTAGCCCCTATCCCAAGACCACGACGAAACATTTTTTGCGTTGGTAAAAATTATTTAGATCACGTGAAAGAAATCAAGGACAGTAAATTGGGCGAGGCTCAAGGCGTCATGGCCAATTTACCTAAACATCCCGTGGTGTTTAGTAAAGTGCCGGAATCTGTGATTGGTCCTCGTGTAGGAATCGATAGTCATCCACAGGCCACCCAAGAGATGGATTACGAAGCTGAGTTGGCCATCATCATTTCAAAAAAAGGCAAAGCCATTTCGAAGGCTGATGCCATGAAGCACATTTGGGGCTACACCATTGTGAATGACATCAGTGCACGTGATGTGCAAGCCAAGCACGTGCAATTTCATTTGGGTAAGAGTTTTGACACTTTTTGCCCGATGGGTCCTTGGTTGGTTTCTGCGGATGAATTGGATTCATCGAAAGCTGCCATCAAGTGTTGGGTGAATGATGAGCTGCGTCAAGACGCTACGACTGAACTATTGATTTTTGATATTCCAACCATCATCGAAGCTGTTTCAAAAGGGATGACGCTTTACCCTGGAGATGTGATTGCCACGGGTACTCCCAGTGGTGTGGGTATGGGCTTTAAGCCACCTCGCTTTTTAAAGAAGGGTGACACTGTCAAGATTCAAATTGAGGGTATCGGCACTTTAGAAAACCCAGTGATTTAAAGATGCGAACGGTGTAAGAATCGAAATACGAATGTC
>CAYVBV010000024.1:15998-19421 GCA_964449745.1 uncultured Polynucleobacter sp.
CGAATGTCACTGCGCTACGAACTAATCGTTTGGGATTGGGATGGAACCCTAATGGATTCCACTCCCACCATTGTCAAATGCATTCAAGATGCTTGTCGAGATTTGGCTTTGCCCGTGCCAGAGGATTCGATGGCCAGCCATGTGATTGGTTTGGGGATTCAAGAGTCCTTGCGCAAAGCGTGTCCCACAGTTTCAGTGGAAGATCATTACAAACTCATTGATCGTTTTCGTTTTCATTACCTCACCAAAGATCATGAGTTGAGTTTGTTTGCGGGTGCAAAAGAGTTGCTGTATCAACTCAAAGAGCGCGGTCACCTTTTGGCTGTGGCAACCGGTAAAAGTCGTAAAGGCTTGAATCGATCGTTGGGGTTTCATCAATTGGAAAAATTATTCGATGATTCACGCACACCTGACGAATCAAAGTCCAAACCTCATCCAGGAATGTTGTTGGAGTTATCTGAATCTTTGATGGTACCGATGGAAAGAGTGCTCATGATTGGTGATACGACCCATGATTTGGGGATGGCCAATGCTGCCGGTGCGGATTCGGTCGGTGTGACTTATGGAGCTCATCCTGAACATGTCTTGAAGACAGAAAACCCTTTGGCCTGTGTCAAGAATGTGGCAGAGCTATCCACTTGGCTGGCCCAAAACGCTTGAATACATTAAGCTATAAAATTATTGAAAACCTCATGAAAAAATTCATGAGCACAACAAATATAGCAAGCAAAAATTAAGATTCACGCATTCAGAAAATCAAGAAACAAGAAAGCCATCATGTCTGACGAAAAAGTCTGGGAACGACAAGCCTTGGAGCATTTGCTCCTAGAGAATTTAAAAGAGCAGCGCCGAGGTCGTCGCTGGAGAACGGCTGTGCGCTTGATGAGTTTGGTGATTTTTGTGGGTGTGGCCATCAATCTGTTTGATTTGGATATTGGTGGTAAATCTAGTTTAGGTAAACACACTGCCTTGGTTGATTTGCAAGGTGAGATTGCGCCAGATACCAAAGCCAGTGCTGATGCGATCAATGCTTCTTTGCAAGCAGCTTTCGAAAATACTGAAAGCGTAGGCGTCATCTTGCGCATCAATAGTCCTGGTGGTTCACCCGTTCAAGCGGGCATCATTCATGATGAAATCTTGCGCTTGCGTGCCAAGTACCCCAATAAATCATTGCATGTGGTCGTTGAAGAGATTTGCGCCTCGGGTGGTTACTATGTAGCAGCTGCAGCTGAAAAAATTTATGTGGATAAAGCCAGTTTGGTGGGATCCATTGGTGTGATCATGAATGGTTTTGGTGTGACGGGTTTGATGGATAAATTGGGCATTGAACGTCGTGCGATTACCGCGGGTAAAAATAAAGCGTTATTGGACCCATTTAGTAAAGAAGACCCTAAACAAAAAGCCTTTGTGCAAGAGATGATTTCTGAAGTGCATGAGCAATTCATCAAAGTGGTGAGAGATGGTCGTGGTGATCGTTTAAAAGAAACACCAGAAATGTTTACTGGTTTGGTTTGGAATGGTTCGAAGAGTGTGCAGTTGGGTTTGAGTGATGCCTTGGGCAGTGTTGATGGTGTAGCGCGGGATGTATTCAAAGCGCCTGAGGTGGTTGACTACACCATGAAAGACAATTTGGCTGAACGTGTGGCCAAGCGTTTTGGTGCAGCGATGGGTGAAGGAGCTACTCGTGTTTTGATGTACGGTGGCCAATTGCGTTAATGGGCCAAAATTAAAAAAACAGCAGGACGCTGATGAAGAGTCTGAAGTAATTCAGGCTCTTTTTTTATCTGTTCCTTCCAGGCACTCACAGTTTTTGAGTTGATCCATGCGCTTGGCAAACTCAAATCAGCCGCCACACACATTTGCGTTTGACCTTGAAGGGTGCTGAGCATGGTTTCAATCATGGCGCCATTGCGGTAAGGAGTTTCAATCCACAGCTGCGTTTGTTGTTTTCTTTTGGATTCTTGCTCGAGCTGCTTTAAAGCGTTCACCCGTTCAGGCTCTTTGACGGGAAGATAACCTTGAAAGGCAAAGCTTTGACCATTCATGCCTGAACACATCAAAGCCAACAGCAAAGAGCTGGGACCCACCATGGCTCGAACTGTGATGCCCAATTGGTGAGCGGCTAACACCACATCGGAGCCTGGGTCTGCAATCGCGGGTAGACCCGCTTCAGACATCAGACCCATGTCATGACCATCTAATAAAGGTTGCAACATGCTTTTTAGATGTGTGCTGGTTGGCGTTTGTTTTTCTGAATGCTTCTCTTTGCCAGGACCTCGCCATTCCACCATCTGCATTTCTTGTAAAGGGCAAGAGAGAGGCGCATATGTGCCCACGGCTTTTAAAAGAGATCTTGCTGTTTTGGCATTCTCCACAATCCAGTAGCGCAATTGTGCCGCTCGTTCGATGGTCTCTTTGGGTAGTACACGCAATAGTTGATCTTCGCGGGCGTCATCTCCAAGCGTATTGGGGATGAGGTATAGGGTGCCTTTCATGTGCATCGCTTTCTTATGCGGGTATTGCAAAACCAGCATCACGCAATAAGCCGCAAACAGCAATCAAAGGTAAGCCAATCAAAGCAGTGGGATCATCGCTGTGAACTTGTTCGAGTAGGCAGATGCCCAATCCTTCTGATTTGGCGCTGCCCGCACAGTCGTAAGGTTGTTCTGCCAATAAGTAGGCCTCGAGAACATCATCAGGTAAATCTCTGAACTTCACGTGGGTGATCACATTCAAGCTCTGTGCTTGGCCCCCATGAGCCAAGCACACGGCAGTATGAAACTGGACGGTTTGCCCACGCAATTGTTGTAATTGCGTCATGGCGCGCGCATGAGTTCCTGGTTTGCCCATTGAGGTGCCATTCAAATCTAAAACTTGATCTGAGCCAATGACATAAGCATCGGGATGATTCAGTGCAATTGCCATGGCCTTGGCTTGCGCCAAGCGAAGTGCCAATAATTCAGGGGTTTCTTGAGGAAGTGGGGTTTCATCCACTTCCGGTGAGATGTTTGTGAATGAAAGTCCTAGGCGACCCAATAATTCTTTTCGATATTTGGAAGTAGATGCCAAAATCAGAGTTTTAGCCTGATCAGGGGCTGATGCAGCTAAATTCTTCGATAAATTGCTTGGGCTTGAAGCGGCACTCATTTATGCTTTCGGTATGAATTCAAAAAATACGACACCCCACATTTTGCCGAATAATGCCCAAGATCTTCAATCACTTGATTTGAAGTCTGGAGCCACTTATGTGGGGCAAGGGGCGCTCGAACTATCTCACTTTCCTCGATTGTTGCAGGAAATCACTCAGGATGCGAATTTTCAGCCTTCGGAAGTCCACTGGGAGATGAGTACCTGGTTTGAGGAGCGTTTAGGATCAATTCCCTTGCAATACATGCACTTACGTTTGGCGCTGGATTTACCTTT
>CAYVBV010000025.1:0-15920 GCA_964449745.1 uncultured Polynucleobacter sp.
CCAGCGATCTCACGGAGAAACTTATGAAATTAATCACGGCAATTATCAAGCCCTTCAAGCTTGACGAAGTACGTGAGGCGCTATCAGAAGTAGGCGTCTCAGGTATTACCGTTACTGAAGTTAAAGGCTTTGGACGACAAAAGGGCCACACCGAGTTGTATCGCGGTGCTGAGTATGTTGTTGATTTTTTACCGAAGGTAAAAATTGAAGCGGCTGTGGATGATGGCATTTTGGAACGTGCCATCGAAGCAATCGAAAAATCAGCAAAAACCGGCAAGATTGGTGATGGCAAGATTTTTGTGTCACCGATTGAACAAGTTATCCGCATTCGTACCGGTGAAACCGGTCAGTCTGCTCTTTAAGCGAGGAATCAAAATGACACATTGGATGAAACGTCTACTCGCAGCTTGTGCAACAGCCCTGGCATTGGGTTCAGTATCAATGGCTGTTTCTTCTCCAGCGTATGCTGCTGAAGAAGCTAAACCAGCTGTGACTGCTCCTGCCGCTGCTGCTGCCAGCGCTGCTCCAGCTGCTCCAGCAGCCCCAGCACCTGTTGCTAACAAAGGTGACACAGCTTGGATCATGATTTGTACCGCATTGGTCATTCTCATGACATTGCCAGGTTTGGGTCTTTTCTACGGTGGTTTAGTACGTAGCAAAAACATGTTGTCTGTGTTGATGCAATGTATGGTCATCTTCTCATTGGTGGCTGTTCTTTGGGCAGTGTATGGCTACAGTATTGCCTTCACACCAGGTAACGCCTTCTTTGGTGGATTTGATCGACTCTTCTTGGCTGGTTTAACACCAGAATCAATGGGCGCCACATTCAGTAAAGGTGTTGTGATTCCAGAGTTCACATTCTTCTCATTCCAAGGCGCATTCGCAACAATTACTTGCTGTTTGATCATTGGTGCGTTCGCAGAACGTGCAAAGTTCTCAGCAGTGTTGTTGTTCATCGTTCTATGGTTCACATTTAGCTATTTACCAATCGCTCACATGGTTTGGTTCTGGCCTGGTCCTGATGCCTATACAGATGCAGCGGCCGCTGAAGCAGCTACAGCAGCGTCAGGTTGGTTGTTCCAAATGGGTGCTCTAGACTTTGCTGGCGGAACAGTGGTTCACATCAACGCAGCGGTAGCTGGTTTGGTGGGTGCTTATGTGATTGGCAAGCGTATTGGTTTCGGTAAAGAAGCCATGAAGCCACACAGCCTAACTTTGACCATGGTTGGTGCATCACTTTTGTGGTTTGGTTGGTTTGGTTTCAACGCTGGTTCTGCTCTAGAAGCTTCAGGCGGATCTGCAATGGCATTTGCTAATACTTTCTTGGCAACTGCTGGTGCTGTTCTAACCTGGACTTTGGGTGAGTGGCTTGGTAAAGGCAAACCATCGATGTTGGGTGCAGCGTCAGGTGCTGTGGCAGGTTTGGTTGCAGTGACCCCAGCAGCAGGTTTTGTGGGCCCAATGGGCGCCATCATCATCGGTTTAATCTCAGGTTTCCTCTGCTTGTGGGGTGTGACTGGATTGAAGCGCATGTTGGGTGCTGATGACAGCTTGGATGTGTTCGGTGTTCACGGTGTAGGCGGTATTGCTGGCGCCTTATTAACAGGTGTGTTTGCTGCGCCTGCTTTAGGTGGTACAGGTATTTACGACTACGTAGCAAATGCTGTGGCAGCTGATTACTCAATCGCAGCTCAAGTTTGGGTACAAGCTAAGGCTGTGATGACAACGATTGTTTGGTCTGGCGTGGTTTCATTCATTGCCTACAAAGTAGTTGACTTGATCATTGGCTTACGTGTGCCTGAAGATGCAGAGCGTGAAGGTTTAGACATCACGTCTCATGGCGAAACAGCGTACGAGGCTTAATCAGTAATTCGTAAATCTGTGTGAAATGTAGTGTGGAATAAACCCTAAAAATCTGATTTTTAGGGTTGTTTAAAGAGCGGTTTCTTTGAATAGAACCCGCTCTTTTTTTATCTGTCTTAGAATGACAATATGGTTCCTCATCTTATTACTGCCTTAAATGGTCCTTTGCTTGAATTAGAGCAAAAGGTTTTAGAAGCAACGCCTGCAATTGAGCGTTGGTTTAGGCTCGAGTGGCAAGAGCACACCCCGCCTTTTTATTGTTCAGTAGATTTGCGTAATGCTGGCTTTAAATTGGCCCCAGTTGACACGAATTTATTTCCGGGAGGGTTTAATAACCTTTCACCAGAAATGTTGCCTTTGGCGGTTCAGGCGGCCATGGCTGCCATAGAGAAAATTTGCCCTGATGCAAAGAATTTATTGTTGATTCCTGAAAAACACACGCGCAACGTTTTTTATTTACAAAACGTTGCGCGTTTGTCATCTATTTTGAGACAAACAGGTTTGAATGTTCGTTTGGGTACTTTATCTGACGAAATTACCAAGCCAACACCAATTGATTTGCCAGATGGTCAGCGTTTGATTCTTGAGCCACTTTCTAGAATTGGTATGAAAGGTCGTCGCTTAGGTTTAAAAGACTTTGACCCTTGCACCATTCTTTTGAACAATGATCTTTCTGGAGGTATTCCAGAAATTTTAGAAAACCTTTACGAACAATATCTTTTGCCACCGTTGCATGCAGGTTGGGCTGTGCGTCGCAAATCAAATCACTTTGATGCATATGAGGATGTGGCTAAAAAATTTGCCAAAGTCATTGATATTGATCCTTGGATGATCAATCCATTTTTTGCAAAATGCTCAGGCATTAATTTTCATGAGCGTGTGGGTGAGGAATGTTTGCAAGAGAGTGTGGATGCCATCTTAAAGAAGATCACTCGCAAATATAAAGAGTACGGAATTAAAGAAAAGCCTTATGTCATTGTTAAAGCCGATGCGGGTACTTATGGCATGGGCATCATGACCGTAAAAGACGCCAGTGAAGTTAAAGACTTGAATCGCAAAGAGCGAAACAAGATGAGCGTTGTTAAAGAAGGTTTGGAAGTGGCTGATGTATTGGTGCAAGAAGGTGTTTATACCTTTGAAAAGATCAATGAAGCCGTTGCTGAACCAGTGGTTTATATGATGGATCGTTACGTGGTGGGCGGTTTCTACCGTGTACATACCGGCCGTGGAGTGGATGAGAATCTAAACGCACCTGGAATGCATTTCGTGCCGCTGGCGTTTGAGCATAATTCAATTCCAGATGTGGCAGCAAAGCCTGGGGTTGCGGTACCTAATCGATTCTATTTGTATGGTGTGGTTGCTCGTTTGGCATTGTTGGCAGCATCCCTAGAGCTTGAGCGCACAGATCCTGAGGCAGAGTAACTCATGAAAAAGCTTCTCTTTATCGCTGATTCTTTAGAGGGTTTTGCGATTGAAAAAGATAGCACTCTAGCGATGATGAAGGTTTGCCAATCAGCTGGACATCAAGTTTGGCATTCTCAAATTCAGGACCTGAAAGCATTGAATGCTTCTGTGCAGGCCTCTTGCACTCAAATTGAACTAACTCCTGATTTGAATGCTTGGTTTAAGAGAGTAAGTTCTGAGTGTTTGAGGTTGTCAGATTTTGATGCAGTCATCATGAGGAAGGACCCACCTTTTGACATTGCTTATGTCAATGCCACTTGGCTTTTGTCTCAAGCTTGTCGTGAGGGTGCAAAAGTATTTAATCATCCTGAGGCATTGCGCAATCATTCCGAAAAAATGGCATTGTTGGAGTTCATGCAATTTGCGCCACCAACGATGATTAGCCATGATCTTGCTGATATTCAGGTGTTTCATAAAGAGTTCAAAGACATCATCATTAAACCCATTGATGGTATGGGTGGCATGGGTGTTTTCAGGGTTCAAGAAAATGGCTTGAATATGAGCAGCATTGTGGAAATATTAGGTGAAAATGAACAGCGGCCACTCATGGTGCAGAAGTTTTTGCCAGAAATTACAGAAGGCGATAAGCGCGTGTTGCTGATTGGTGGTGAGGTTGTGCCATTTTCATTGGCACGTATTCCTAAACAAGGAGAAGTGCGTGGTAACTTGGCTGCGGGGGGTAAAGGAGTGGCACAAAAACTCACTGAAAAAGAATTCGCCGTTGCTCAGGAATTAGCGCCCATTTTGGCGTCACGTGGTTTGCACTTGGTGGGCTTGGATTTTATTGGGGGTTATTTGACTGAGATTAACGTCACAAGCCCAACTTGTTTTGTTGAAATTACTCAACAAACAGGTCATGATGTGGCTATGCAATGGTTAACTAATCTTGAGAGACAATTGAATTAAATGGCTGGAATTTTAATTATTGCTCATGCTCCTCTGGCCTCTGCCTTGCAAGAATTTGCTCGTCATGTGTATGGAGAAGTGCCTGACCGATTAGTCGCCTTAGATGTCATGGCTCATGAAGACTCCAAATTAACTTTAGAGCGTGCCATTCAAGCTGCATCATCAATTAAGTCGGATAAAGGTTTACTGGTCTTGACTGACATCATGGGTGCCACTCCTGCCAATGTGGCTAGCCGCTTGGCACACAAATCTGAATTTGAAGGTCAAGTAAAAGTGATTGCAGGGGTGAACTTGCCGATGTTGATGCGAGCCATCGCTTATCGCTCTGAACCACTTGAATCAGCCATGCAAAAAGCAATGCATGGTGGTCAGCAAGGAATTATCCCTATTGGACACCTGGGGTATGTGGGTGAAAATCAAAAGGCAGAGACAAAAGAATCTTAAGGAATAACAATGCCTAGCGCAGAAATTAATATCATCAATAAACTTGGTCTACACGCAAGAGCTTCAGCGAAATTAACGCAGTTGGCAGGACAGTTCCCATGCGAGATTTTTCTCTCAAAGGGTGGTCGTCGCGTCAACGCAAAAAGTATTATGGGTGTAATGATGTTGGCTGCTGGTATGGGCAGTAGCGTTCTTTTAGAAACTGAAGGTGAAAAATCTCAAGAAGCATTTGATGCTATCCATGCATTGATCAACGATCGTTTCGGCGAAGGCGAATAACTTGTCTTTCACTCTTCACGGAATTCCTGTTACCAACGGCATTGCTATTGGGCGTGCTTTAAGAATCGCACCATCTGCGATGGATGTGAAGCATTACTTAGTTGATCCAGGATCTGAACCCAAAGAAGAAAAAAGATTATTAGACGCCTTTCAGGTGGTGAGGCAAGAATTAAAAACATTAAGAGCCAGCTTGCCTGAAGCCGCCCCTGAAGAGATGGGGGCGTTCTTGGATGTGCATGGCATGATTTTGGCGGATCCCACGCTCACAGAAAAACCATTAGAGCTCATTAAAGAAAAGCGCTACAACGCTGAGTGGGCGCTTGCCACTCAACTTGAAAATTTACTAGAACAATTTGCCGAAATTGAGGATGCTTATTTGCGTGAGCGAGCCTCTGATATTCGTCAAGTGGTTGAGCGGGTGATGAAGGTGCTCCATTTGGGGGAAGATCATCAAACGATTGGTTCTTTTTATAAAACGGTCTCAGAAAATCGCGAGTTAAGTGAAGTGATTGTGGTGGCTCATGATATTGCGCCACCTGATATGTTGCGTTTTAAAGAGTTGGCTTTTGGTGGTTTTGTCACTGATTTAGGTGGTAAAACATCGCACACAGCGATTGTGGCTCGAAGTTTGGATATTCCTGCTGCTGTTGGTGTTCGGAGTGCTAGTGAGTTAATTCGTCAGGATGACTGGATCATTATTGACGGTGATCGTGGCATTGTGATTGTTAATCCTAGCGAATTCATCTTAGAGGAATATCGTCATCTTCAATCAGCCAGAAAGCTAGAAAAGAAAAAACTCTTAAGACTTAAGTACACCCCTACCTTAACTTTGGATGGTCAGTCGATTGATTTGATGGCAAACGTTGAAATGCCAGACGATGCCCCTTTGGCACTTGATTCCGGTGCAGTTGGAATTGGCTTGTTTAGGTCAGAATTTTTATTCATGAATCGTCAGGGGAAAATGCCTGATGAAGAAGAGCAATTTTGGGCGTATCGAAAAACAGCTGAGGCGATGAAGGGTTTGCCTGTCAGTATCAGAACCATTGATATTGGGGCAGATAAGCCTTTAGATATCAATGAAAATGGATCGGCACAATATTTATCCCCTTTGGGCTTAAGAGCTATTCGCTGGTCTTTGTCTGAGCCAGATATGTTTTTGGTTCAGATTCGCGCAATTTTGCGAGCCTCAGTTTTTGGAAAAATAAAAATACTGATTCCAATGTTGGCTCATGCGCAAGAAATTGATCAAACACTTGAATTAATTGAATTAGCGAAAAAACAGTTGGATGATGAGGGTGTTGCATTTGATCCAAGCATTCAGGTGGGTGCAATGATTGAAATACCTGCGGCTGCCTTATCTTTGCCACTTTTCATCAAGCGTTTAGACTTTTTATCCATCGGTACAAATGACTTGATTCAATACACCTTGGCGATTGATCGTGCTGACAATGCTGTGGCGCATTTATATGACCCTTTGCATCCAGCGGTTTTGAGGTTAATTGCTGGAGTTATCAGAGAAGCCAAGGCGGCCAAGATGCCAATTTCTGTATGCGGTGAGATGGCTGGTGATGCATCAATGACGCGAGTTTTATTGGGGATGGGTTTAACAGACTTTTCTCTTCACTTTAATCAGTTACTCTCTGTGAAGCAGGAAATTTTGAGATCGGATGCGACTCATTTAAGGAAGTCTGTTGATGAATTACTGTCTGTCATTGAGCCATCAGATATCCAGGCTGCGTTTGAAAAAATTAATGCTTAACTGAACAAACTGGACAATTTTTTCTTTTCTCTATTTGGATGGTTTCCGCTTGTGAACTTCTACCATCCCACAGCAACAATTTCCCGGTCAAGGGTTTTCCAGTTCCAACAATAATTTGTAATGCTTGAGCTGCTTGCATCGTGCCGATGATGCCAACTAAGGGCGAAAATACCCCCATGGTTGAGCACTGCACTTCATTGAAGTGTTGGTCAGGCGGAAACAAGCATGCATAGCAAGGCTTGTCAGTTGCGTTGGGGTCGATGACGGTGAGTTGGCCATCAAAACGAATAGCAGCACCACTAACTAAGGGTACTTTGTGTTTCACGCAAGCAGCATTGATCAGGTGCCGAGTTGTAAAGTTATCTGTACAGTCTAAAACTACTGTGGCGTTTGCTAAAACCCGATCCATTAATGCTTGGCTGGCTTTTTCTGAAATGGCTTCAATGCTTAGGTCTGGATTGAGTTGTTCAAGCATTGTTTTGCCGGAGGCAACTTTGAGCATACCAATCGAATCTGTGCGATGCATGATTTGACGCTGTAGATTGGTCAAATCAACCACATCATGATCAATTAAAGTAATTTTGCGAACACCGGCTGCTGCAATATATGGGGCTGCAGCTGAACCTAGGCCACCTGCCCCAACAACCACAACGTGGGCTGCTAAGATTTTTTCTTGACCTTCAATGCCAATCTCATTCAGAAGAATGTGGCGTGAGTATCGAAGAAGATCTTGATCGTTCATCGCCACAGTTAATTACTCTAAACGAGACTTTGATTTTTTGACTGGCTGACCCTTGAGGTAGGCGGTAGCTTGACTCAACATAAAGTCTTCAGCGGAGCCAAATTCAGCAGGACGCTTCTTGCGATCCTTCTCTTTTTCCTCAGGCGTCTTTTTGGCATTTAATTCTTCGATGCGCTGTAATTCTTCAAGACGTCGTTTTTCGCGATCACGAATTAACTTCTCTTCAGAAGACTGTTTGTTTTTTAGATGTTTTTCACTGTCAATTTCACGCGTGATCAAAACGTCATCTGGATCGCCTTCAGCATTCTGATCTACGGCAATATCAGGTTTAATGCCAAACGCTTGGATAGATTTACCTGATGGAGTGTAGTAATAAGCTGTGGTTAATTTCAAGGCAGAGTCAGCGCTTAATGGGCGAACTGTTTGAACGGATCCTTTACCAAAAGTTGTCTTACCAATGATGGTGGCTCGTTTGTGGTCTTGAAGGGCACCTGCAACGATCTCAGAGGCTGAGGCAGAGAAAGCATTCACTAGAACCACCATTGGTACCTTTTTGAACTGTGGAGAAAGTTCTGATAAGGCATCATTGTTTTCAGATAAGCGATAGTTCCCTACATTGGCTTTAAAAATTTGTTTGGCTTCTTCTGTTTGCCCTTTTGTTGAAACCACCAAAGTATCAGCAGGCAAGAAGGCTGCAGAGACGCCGACAGCTCCTTGAAGTAATCCACCGCCATTGTTTCTGAGATCAAGCACAAGTCCTTTGATCTGATTATTTTGATTGGCAAGTTCATTTAATTTCTTCGCCAAGTCAGGGATTGTGCGTTCTTGAAAGCTTGTGATTCGAACATAGGCAATGCCTGGTTCGGTAAATTTAGCTTTGACCGATTGAACTTTGATTTCAGCACGAGTAATTGTGACTGGGAAGGTTCTGTCTTCACTTTTTCTGAAAATCGTTAAAGTGATTTTTGTGCCAGGTTCGCCACGCATGCGACGCACGGCTTGATCGAGAGTCATGCCACGAACTGGCTTGTCATCAAGGCGAGTGATGAGGTCCCCAGATAATAATCCCGCTCTGGCAGCTGGTGTGTCCTCAATGGGGTTGAGAACTTTGACAACGCCCTCTTCGGAAGTGATTTCAATACCTAGCCCTGCAAACTTGCCTTGGGTGTGCTCTTGCATCTCGGCAAAATCTTTTTTGTCTAGGTAAGAAGAGTGTGGATCAAGACCGCTGACCATGCCTTTGATGGCATCCGTTAATAACTGCTTGTCATCGACCGATTCAACATAGTCTCGTTTTATTTGACCAAATACATTAGAAAGATTGCGCAGTTCATCAAGAGGCAAAGACGAGCCACCTTGTTGAGCGGTCGCAGATAACTGAAGTGTTAATGCAACCCCTGCAATCAAACCGGTACAAATTAAGGCAAGACTCTTTATTGAGCGATACATATTATTTTTCTAAGTAAAAATGTTTAATAGGTTTCAAGTTGTCATCTAGTTCATATACCAAAGGAACTCCGTTTGGAATATTAATTTCCATGATGTCAGCGTCAGAAACGTTGTCTAGATACTTTACTAGTGATCGGATGCTATTGCCATGAGCTGCAATTAACACTCTTTTTCCAGAGCGAAGCGCTGGGGCAATAGATTCTTCCCATAGAGGAAGCACCCTAGTAACGTTGTCTTTTAAACACTCGCCCAAAGGAATTTCTTCTTTTTTGAGTTTTGCGTACCTTGGGTCGTTATAAGAGGTTCTTGGATCCTCTGGATCGAGCAATGGCGGTCTTACATCGTAAGATCTTCTCCAAATATGAACCTGTTCATCGCCATATTTAGCCGCAGTTTCTGCTTTATTTAAGCCAGCTAGGGCACCATAGTGACGCTCGTTGAGTCTCCAGCTGTGGACCACGGGTAACCACAAGCGATCCATTGCCTCTTGGGCGTGCCACAGGGTTCGAATAGCCCTTTTAAGCACAGATGTGTAAGCAATGTCAAAATCATACCCGGCAGCCTTTAAACTCTCTCCAGCTTTGATAGCTTGCTGGATGCCGGTAGGGGTTAAATCAACATCTACCCAGCCGGTAAAACGGTTTTCTAGGTTCCACTGGGATTCGCCATGGCGGATAAGTACAAGTTGTTTCATATTCACATTCTATAATTTACTGATGGACTTCTTTACAAATACAAATAATTTATTACTCCTAGCCACTCTGATTACATCAGGAATGGCTTTGGTCTTGCCCCAAATCTTGGCTCGATTTAACAAGCAACTGCTGACTGTGCATGAGTCAGTTCAGTTAATTAACCAAAAACAGGCGCAAGTTTTGGACCTTCGCACCGTGGATGAGTTCAAATCTGGCCACATTGCTAATTCCAAGCATTTACCACTTTCCGAGCTTGATAAAGGCTTAAAACAAGTCAAACTAGACAGCAATAAGCCTATTATTTTAGTTTGTTTAAGTGGCTCAAGAGCAAATAGTGCGGTTGGCAAGCTTAAAAAAGCTGGTTTTAAAGACATTGCCTGCATGGATGGGGGCATTTCTTCATGGAATCAGGCCGGTTTACCTCTAATTAAGTCTTGAATACACAAAAATGACCAAAATCACAATGTATAGCACTCAAGTTTGCCCATATTGCGTTATGGCCGAACGCCTCTTGTTGTCCAAGGGGGTCACCATTACCGAGAAAATTTTGGTCGATCAAGATCCAGTTCGCAGGGAGGAAATGATGGCCAGAACTGGACGTCGCACTGTGCCACAAATCTTTATTGGTGATACCCATGTGGGGGGATTTGATGATCTTTCCGCATTGGATAAAGCTGGAAAGTTAGATCCATTATTGGGTCAATAAATAACAATTACTACAAATAGGAAATATATGACCGAAGCAGCTAATTCAGCCAATGGTGATGCAAGTAACGCCCCAAGTTTTCAAATTCAACGAGTTTATTTAAAAGACATCTCTTTAGAGCAACCCAATGCCCCTGAAATTCTTTTAAATCAGGGCGAGCCAAAACTTGAAGTTCAAGTTGATATTCAGGCCAACCAATTGGATGATGTGAATTTTCATGTCACTTTGATTGGCACTGTGACAACAAAAATTGATGACAAAGTATTGTTTTTAGTTGAAGCTCAACAATCAGGCATCTTTGAGATTCGTCACATGCCTGAAGACCAAATTAGCCCCTTGTTAGCAATTGCTTGCCCAACGATTCTTTTTCCATACTTGCGTTCTAACATTGCTGACATGATTAGTCGCGCAGGATTCCAGCCTGTTCATTTGGCTGAGATTAATTTCCATGCTTTGTATGAGCAACGAATGGCTCAGGCTGGCGGGGCTCAAGCACCTAGTGACAGCGGAATCATTCTGCCAAACTAATGAAAAATATTTTCATTCTGGGATCGGGTGCATGGGGAACTGCCATGGCCATGCACGCCACCAAGAATGTCAATCAATACCCAGTGAAGCTTTGGTGTCGATCGGCTGTATTGGCTGATGAGATTGCGACCACTCATCAAAATCAAAAATATCTTCCTGGGATTTCTTTACCAAACGAGTTGTCAATTGTTCACGATTGGGCTCAATTATTCTCAGTGGCTGGCGAACAAGATTTATTGGTTATTGCAACGCCAGTGGCTGGATTAAAAGAAACCGTTCACCAATTGGTGCAGTTAAAGCAAATGCCCAAAAATTGGGTTTGGTTATGCAAAGGTTTAGAGCCAGAAACTTCTTTAATGCCCCATCAAGTGATTCAGCGCGAACTCACTCAGACTGAAGCTTTGAATCTTGGCATTAAAACTGCAGTGTTGTCTGGACCTAGTTTTGCCAGTGAGGTTGCAAAAGGAATGCCTTGCGCATTGACTGTGGCCAGTGACTCTGATGAGCTAATTCAATTGACTCAAAATGTATTCCATCACGGCAATATGCGGGTGTATGGAAGCCACGACATTGTCGGAGTTGAATTGGGTGGAGCCATCAAGAACGTCTTGGCCATTGCTACTGGTATTGGGGATGGTCTTGGTTTGGGGCTCAATGCTCGAGCTGCTTTGTTGACTCGTGGCTTATCTGAAATGATGAGGCTAATTACAGCCATGGGTGGCAAGCCTGAAACTGCAATGGGTTTGACAGGGGTGGGTGATCTTATCCTGACCGCAACAGGTGATTTGTCTAGAAATCGTCAAGTGGGCTTGCAATTAGCCTCAGGTAAGAAGTTGGCTGATATTTTAGGTGCTCTTGGACATGTCGCGGAAGGGGTGCGTTGTGCCCAAGCAGTTGGTGCTTTGGCTCAAAAACAAGCCGTTGAAATGCCCATTACACAAATGGTTTGTGAGGTTTTGTTCAATGGCTTAGACCCTGCTAAAGCCGTAAAACTTTTGATGAGTCGTGATGCTAAATCTGAGGCTTAATTTAAAGCCCTCAAAAGAATTACTCGCCGCCCACAAAATCCATTTGACGCCAAGCTTCATAAACCATAACTGCTACAGCATTGGATAGATTCAGGCTACGGCTATTGGCTCTCATTGGTAGGCGCAAGCATCTTTCTGGCAAAAAATACTCTCTGACATATGGGTCAAGGCCCTTTGTTTCAGAACCAAAAACCAAATAATCATTTTCAAGAAAATGAGCTTCTGCTAACTTTGCCTTTCCCTTGGTGGTAATTGCAAACACCCTGTCTTTATTGGGTTGCTCTGAATCTAAAAATGCTTGCCAACTTGGGTGAACTTTCATGTTGGCGTATTCGTGATAATCCAAGCCGGCGCGTTTCATGCGAGTGTCTTCTAATGGGAATCCCAGTGGTTCAACCAAATGAAGTTGTGCCCCGGTGTTGGCGCACAGGCGAATAATATTTCCGGTATTGGGCGGTATTTCAGGTTCAACAAGGACAATATTAAGCATGATTATTTTCTGGCGTTCTAAGAATGACCCAATTATGAACACTTTGGGCGCCAAAATCTTTTAGTAATTGAGCAATCGTATTTAAAGTTGCACCAGTAGTCATCACATCATCCACCAGAGCAATGTTTTTGCCGTGAATGTCACTAATGTTGGAGTGATCAATATCAAACACCTTATTGAGGCGTTCTAAGCGTTCTCTTTTATTTGCGCTGGCTTGGGGGCTTTCAAGATGTTGCCTGCGTAAAATGGATCCATGTCTTTTAATGCGTAGTATTTTTGAAAATCGTTTGGATAACTCCCAAGATTGATTGAAGCCTCGTAAATGAAGTTTTTTGTTACTTAAAGGAACCGGCAAAATCATATCAATTGAGTTTGTTAGGTGAAATTTTTTGCCGTAAATCGATATCCAAGCATCAACAAATCCGTGGGCTAAAGCGACTTGATATTGATACTTGTAGCGATGCATCGCATCGGTCAAGAATCCACCGTAATGATCCAAGCAAAGGGTGCTATCAAAGCCGGGAGTTTTGATTTGGCATGGCTTGCAATATTGTTGCGCGTCAATTACTGAGGCTGCACATCGATAACAGCGATTGATTTGAGATTGTTTTAGTAAGTTAAAGCACTTTTCGCATATTGTTGATTGTTGAAACTCCTGACAAGCAATGCACGCAGTTGGCAGAAGAAATTTCATGAGGTGCTGAGTATACTGAGCGCATATGCCCACAATCGCTTCAGTGTCTCAACAAATACCTCAATTTCTTTCAGCAGAAATTGCGCGACGCATGGATGAGAAGTTATCGATTGTTCGTATCGAGCCTCAGCAAATTGGCCATCTTGGCGAAGTTGATTTAACGGTCTTAGGGCAACGTTATCCCAATGCCAAGCATGTCTGTATGCAAAGCAATCAAGCCAATCATTTATTTAAAAAATTATTGAATCAATTCTTGGGAAGACCTGTCCTCAGTTCTGTCAGTCAACAAGAATTTCAGTCGCTAAACTTTGATTTGCTTTGGTCAAATCTTGAGTTACAGCAACATTCTGATCCAAAAGAATTGGTACTCTCGTGGAAGCAATCGTTGATGCCTGAGTCCTTGCTGATGTTTAGCTACTTGGGGCCAGACACAGGTAAAGAATTGAAGAAGTATTTCAAGTCAGATGATTTGGTGAGACCTCAGGGCATGTGGGACATGCATGATGTCGGAGACTCATTATTAAAGGCTGGATTTGCAGAACCAGTCATGGACATGGAGTACATCACCTTGGAGTACGAGAGCTTGGAACTTTTGAGCAGTGAAGCATTTCATTTGGGTTTGCTTAATTCATCCACTGTCATTAATCCAGGAATGGCAGTTCAACCAAGGTTTGAAATGACTATCGAGGTAGTTTATGGTCATGCTTGGACTCCCAAGTTTCAAACGGCTCAATCGACACCTGGCTTGGCTACCATTCGACCTGAAGAAATTATTAGGTCAAAAAAGTAAGTAAGCGAGCGCACACATACCTCTTATCCTAATTGTATTAGTGTAAACCTCTAAATAGTCTAGTAATTTATTGCACTAGATCAAATTCACCAAATATAATTGATATATATCAAATGCATGGCACTTTTTTATGCACTGCAATAGATTCAAGAATTTAATCAACGGGAATAAAGATGAAACATCGCACATCACTAGCAGGTTTGCTATTTGGTTTAGTTGGCTTGCTCCATTCAACTTGGGTGTTGGCTGTTAATGACATGCCTGGTGGCCCAGCTAGATTTCAGCTAAACCTGCAACCTGCTGCAACAAAAGTTGCGGAAGAGGTGGCGGTACTTCATTGGATGATGCTAATCATTTGCGCGCTCATTTTTGTGGGTGTGTTTGGTGTGATGTTTTACTCAATCTATAAGCATCGCAAGTCATTGGGCCATCAAGCTGCAAGCTTCCATGAGAGCACCACAGTTGAGATTATTTGGACAGTTGTGCCATTGATCATCGTGATTGCCATGGCCTTGCCTGCAACGAAGACTGTTGTCGCAATGAAAGACACAACCAATGCTGACATCACAATCAAAGTGACAGGTTATCAGTGGAAGTGGGGTTACGACTACATCAAGGGTGAGGGTGAAGGCATTTCATTCTTGCAAACATTGACAACACCACGTGAGCAAATTAATAACCAAGCACCAAAGACAGACACTTATTTAGTCGATGTTGACCATGAGATGGTTGTGCCAGTTGGTAAAAAGATTCGTTTGGTGACAACTGCTAACGATGTGATTCATTCTTGGACTATCCCAGCATTTGGCGTAAAGCAAGACGCGATTCCAGGTTTTGTGCGTGACACATGGTTTAGAGCAGAAAAGACCGGTACATTCCGTGGTCAATGCTCTGAGTTGTGCGGTAAAGAACATGCTTTCATGCCAATCGTTGTAAAAGTAGTGACTGATGCTGAATACACAGCATGGACAGCTGAAAAGAAAAAGCAATTGGCAGCATTGGCCGATGATCCAACAAAGACTTTCACCATGGATGAGTTAAAGCAACGTGGTGAAAAAGTTTACGCCTCAAACTGCGCCGCATGTCATATGCCTAACGGTAAGGGTGCTGGTGCATTCCCAGCTTTGGATGGTTCAAAAGTGGTCAATGGTTCTAAAGAGGGTCAATACAAGATTCTTTTACAAGGTAAGGGCGCAATGCCTAAGTGGACTCAATTAAATGATGTTGAGTTGGCCGCTGTGATGACATACACACGCAACGCTTGGGGCAATAAAACGGGTGATTTGATTCAGCCTAAAGACTTTACAACTGCACGCGCAGCTAAATAATTAAATTTAAAGATAGGTAATTGGAGCGAATATGAGCACAGTTAGTCACGCACACGATCATCACGACGATCATGCACACGATCATCCACACGGATGGCGCCGTTGGTTGTATGCAACCAACCATAAAGACATCGGTACTCTGTACCTCATCTTCTCATTCGTCAGCTTGATGGCTGGCGGTGTGATGGCCTTGTTGATTCGTTTAGAACTTTTCCAACCTGGCTTGCAATTTATCCGCCCAGAACTTTTTAACCAACTAACAACACTTCATGGTCTAGTGATGGTGTTCGGCGCGATCATGCCGGCCTTCGTGGGTTTTGCTAACTACATGATTCCTCTACAAGTGGGCGCCTCAGATATGGCGTTTGCTCGTATGAATAACTTTAGTTTCTGGATCATGCCAGTGGCGGCCTTGTTATTGTTGTCATCATTCTTTGTGCCAGGTGGCGCAACTGCTGCTGGTTGGACTTTGTATGCACCTTTATCAGTGCAAATGGGTCCTGGTATGGATATGGCTATTTTCGCGATTCACTTGATGGGTGCTTCTTCCATCATGGGTTCAATCAACATCATCGTAACGATTCTTAATATGCGTGCCCCTGGCATGACATTGATGAAGATGCCAATGTTCTGCTGGACTTGGTTGATTACTGCTTATTTGTTGATCGCTGTGATGCCAGTTTTGGCAGGTGCAATCACTATGGTTCTAACAGACCGTCATTTTGGTACTAGCTTCTTCTCAGCTGCTGGTGGTG
>CAYVBV010000025.1:15944-18827 GCA_964449745.1 uncultured Polynucleobacter sp.
ACCATATGTTCGCAACAGGTATGCCGGTGACTGGTCAGTTGTTCTTCATGTACGCAACGATGTTGATTGCTGTACCCACTGGCGTGAAGATTTTTAACTGGGTGGCAACAATGTGGAAGGGTTCAATGACATTTGAAACTCCAATGTTGTGGTCAATCGGTTTTATTTTCGTGTTCACTATGGGTGGCTTCACAGGCTTGATCTTGGCTATGGCTCCAATTGACATCATGGTTCAAGATACCTACTACGTTGTTGCTCACTTCCACTATGTTCTTGTTGCTGGTTCATTGTTTGCATTATTTGCTGGCTTCTACTATTGGGCACCAAAATGGACTGGTCATATGGTGAATGAATTCCGCGGAAAAGTTCATTTCTGGGGTTCGATGATTTTCTTCAACATTACATTCTTCCCAATGCACTTCTTGGGTCTAGCTGGTATGCCACGTCGCTATGCGGACTACCCAGTGCAATTCGCTGATTTCAACGCAATTGCATCGATTGGATCATTGGGCTTTGGATTGATGCAGGTTTACTTCTTGTTGTTCGTGGTGCTACCTACATATCGTGGTGGTCAGAAGGCTGCCGATAAGCCATGGGATGGCGCTAAAGGTTTGGAATGGACAGTTCCATCACCAGCCCCATTCCACACGTTTGAAACTCCACCAACAGTTAAGTAAGTCGGTCGAAATCAAGCATGACCTCACCGGTAACAAATAAGCAAAACCCAAGCGCGAGCAATCGTCGCTTGGGTCTTATTTTGCTGACAGTTGCTCTCGCCTTCTTTGTGGGCATTGTGGCTAAGAAAATGATGTTCGGTTAATCATGGCTTTCAATATCACTCAATACAACCGCCAAATGCTGATTAAATTGCTTGTCATCAGCTCGGCGATGTTTGCTTTTGGATATGCGCTGATCCCCATGTACAGAGTTCTTTGTGAGGTGACTGGTATCAATGTGGTCACAAGCAAAAATGATTACGGTACGCGCGCCGTCAAAGCAGTGAGTAAAAATACTCAGGTAGATGAAAGTCGTTTAATCACAGTTGAGTTTGATTCAAATACCCAAGGACCTTTTAGATTTCGTTCAGTAAAGAACTCGATGCAAGTGCATCCGGGTGAAATGATTCAGGTGGTCTATGAAGTGGTAAATACTCAAAATAGAAATGTTTCTGCTCAAGCGATACCGAGCTATGCTCCAAAGCAAGCCACGGAGCATTTCACAAAATTAGAGTGTTTTTGTTTTGATCAACAAACTTTAAAACCGAATGAATCTAGGGAAATGCCGGTTGTTTTTGTGATTGATCCAGCTTTACCGAAAGACGTAAAAAATATTACTTTGTCATACACATTCTTTGAGGTGGGTGCAGGCCAAAAAGTGATTACTGGTGAGCACAACAGTAAGCCATCAAAGATTTAGTATGGAAAAGGAAAAACGCAGTTCCTTCGTGATGTTTTTAATCTCTATGAGAGCAGTTTTATGGGGGTTTTTAGGAGTGCGTAAGAGGTCAGGTCAAGATGCCGATATGGCATCTGTGACTTTTGTGCATATTGTGCTCGCTGGCATTTTGGGCGCAATAATTTTTATGGCAATCCTTTTGATGATTGTCAAAGCAGTTGTAACGAATTGATTTTTTAGGAGAGAGAGTATGTCTTCCAGTGTTTCAAAAGCACCTTACTACTATGTGCCGGCGCCAACTCGCCACCCAATTGTGACAAGTTTGGGTTTGATGGGGTTTGGTTTTGGTGCATCTATGTGGGTCAATGGCAGTTCTTTCGGCATGTTTTTGTGTCTTGCCGGCATTATCTGGACGATTGCGTCACTCTATGTATGGTTCTCTGATGCCATTAGCGAATCTGAAAGTGGCATGAACAGTGTCAACGTTGACGTTTCTTACAGATGGTCAATGGCCTGGTTCATTTTCTCTGAGATCATGTTCTTTGGCGCTTTCTTCTCCGCATTGTTCTATGCAAGAAGTATTGCAATGCCATGGTTAGGTGATATTGATAACAAATTGTTATGGCCTGACTTTGCGGCAACTTGGCCCAATGCTGGCCCAGCAGGTTTGGTAGAGAGCTTTAAAACAATGGGCCCATGGCCTATCCCAACCATCAACACTATTTTGTTGTTGGCATCTGGTGTGACTGTGACTTGGGCTCACCATGCAATGCGCGAAGGTCATCGCAAGCAAGTAATTCAAGGTTTGGCGGCCACTGTGGCTTTGGGTGCAATTTTCATGTGCTTCCAAGTTTATGAATACATTCATGCTTACAGTGATTTGAACTTGAAACTCAGTTCAGGCGTTTATGGTTCAACTTTCTTTATGTTGACAGGTTTCCACGGTTTCCACGTCACCATGGGTGCCATTATGTTGACGGTTGTTTTGGTTAGAACGATCAAGGGTCATTTCACAGCAGAAAATCACTTTGCGTTTGAAGGTGCAGCCTGGTACTGGCACTTCGTTGATGTGGTTTGGTTGGGCTTATACGTTGTGGTTTATTGGATGTAATTTCGATAACCAAATCAGTAAAGAACGCCGCATAAGCGGCGTTTTTTACTAGCGTGATCCTTTTTAGTTGATATTTCTTATTGGGTAATGTTCTGGCTTTAAGCGGCTACTCGTATACCGCTACTTTGAATATAGCCCATGGAGTGAGCAATCCAAATACCAACAAACAACGCAATGGATAAACCAATGCGAAACATCAAAGAGTGAACAGTTTTAGAGCTTTTACCCTTGTCGCGCATCATGAAAAACAATGCTGAACCTAAACTGCCCAAAATTAACAAGAAAGCTATAGGGATAATCCAATTCATAGGGGTACATCGTATCATTGCTTTATGTTTGCGCGCTTAGTTTTAAATCGTCCAGTAGCCACTATTTCT
>CAYVBV010000026.1:0-18818 GCA_964449745.1 uncultured Polynucleobacter sp.
TTTTAATCACAATTGGAGTCACCGGTAAATCGGCAAAGGGACCTTTGCGGGTGGTGCTGACCGCTTTGATTTTATCGATGGTTTCAGTGCCTTTGATCACCATGCCAAAGACTGCATAACCATGACCATCCGGTCTTGGGTAATCTAGATTTTTGTTATTGACCACGTTAATAAAGAACTGCGCAGTCGCTGAGTCTGGAATGCTGGTCCTTGCCATGGCAATGGAATACAGCACATTGTTCAAGCCATTTTGCGATTCCAGTGGGATAGGAGCTTTGGTACTTTTTTGTTGCATATCTTGAGTAAATCCGCCACCTTGAACCATGAAATTATTAATCACACGATGAAAGATCGTGCCATCATAAAATCCACCATTCACGTATCCCAGAAAGTTTTCAACTGTTTTAGGAGCTTTTTCTGGGTTGACCTCAACCACAAAATCACCCAAGCTGGTTTTGAACTCAACTTTCGGTCCTGCAAAAACATGGCTGGCAATGGATAACAAACAGATGGCAAGAAATTTATTCATGAATGGTCTCAATCTAGGAATTGCAGTTGTGAATGGTGAAGTATGCCAAATAAGTTCTCATATGAAAAAAGCCCTTCAAAAAGATGAAGGGCTCTGTATTTGGTTGCGGGGATAGGATTTGAACCTATGACCTTCGGGTTATGAGCCCGACGAGCTGCCAGACTGCTCCACCCCGCGTCTGAAGAGTAAGACTATATCAGGTAAAACCCTAAATAGCAAGGTCATTCATGCCATATATTCAACAGAATCATTGGTTTTAGGAGATTATTTGTGGATGATTCACCTCTTTGAAGTCTTCCTTGTGTAAAAATTTCAGTATGACTCCGACATTGACCTATGCAAGCCTTGTGGCCACCGATATCTACTGTATTGATACTGGATTTGAACGAGAGCAATTTGATGCCACTTATCTAATCAAAGGTAATCAGTCTGTTGCCTTCGTTGATTCTGGTACCAATTATTCAGTCCCGAGATTTTTAAAAACTCTTCAAGATTTAAATATTTCAGTTGATCGGGTGAAGTACATCATCTTGACGCATGTTCATCTTGATCATGCAGGCGGTGCTGGTTTATTGATGCAAGCCTGTCCGAATGCCCAGTTGGTTGTTCATCCTCGAGGGGCGCGCCACATGATCGATCCAACAGCTTTGAGGGCCGGTGCAGTTGGTGTTTATGGTGAAGATATTGTTCAAATGTCCTATGGTGAACTTCAACCGATTGATGCCTCTCGTGTGATGGAAGTAGGAGAGGGCGCAGAATTAAGCTTGGATGAACGGGTCTTGCACATTTTGGATACTCCAGGTCATGCCAAGCATCACATCGCCATCTGGGATTCTTTGAGTCGGGGGGTATTTACAGGGGATACTTTTGGGCTTTCTTATCGGGAGTTTGATACTGAAATCGGACCATTCATCATGCCCACCACAACCCCAATACAGTTTGATCCTGTTGCCTTAAAGGACTCTGTAGAGAGAATTACAGCCCTCAAACCCGTATGTATATTTCCAACGCATTTCAGCAGAGTGGATGGTGTAGAGCGTTTAAAAGAGCTCTTTTTGACCCAATTGGATCAAATGGTTGCCTTGGCTAAGAGCATTCAATCTCATTCAAACCGCCATGAAATGCTTAAAGAAGGCATGGCGAAAATTCATATTAGTCATTTAAAATCAAATGGTTGTAAGATGAATGATGAGCAAATTATTGATTTTCTCAAGATTGATTTAGAGCTCAATGCTTTGGGCATTGGCCATTGGTTAGACAAATCCTGATCACGAAATTTTGTTGCATTGCAATAACCAAAGCCTATAATAAAAAAACGTTATCAATAAGGGAGTAACCGGTGTCGATCAGTAATCCGGAATATTCGCAATCATCACTCTTAAAGCCAGTTGAGCTTCATGGTGAACAGCATCACAAGAAGGGCAGTACGGCTGCATTACTGCTGGCTGCCATTGGTGTAGTTTTTGGTGATATTGGTACGAGCCCTCTGTATGCATTAAAAGAATGTTTCAGCCCCGAGCACGGTATTCCATTCAGTCAGGCTGCCGTTTACGGCATCATTTCCATGATGTTTTGGGCCATCTTATTGGTGGTCACTTTTAAGTACGTCTTTTTCGTGATGCGTGCCGATAATAAGGGTGAAGGTGGTGTTTTATCCCTCATGGCATTGGCCTTGCGTTCTCTCAAAACGGGTAGTAGCTCGTATTTAACGGTGATGATGTTGGGCATGTTTGGAGCATGCATGCTTTATGGAGAATCTGTCATCACTCCAGCCATCTCCGTTTTATCTGCAGTCGAAGGTTTAGAAATCGCCACACCAGAATTAGATCGATTTGTTATTCCAATTACTTTAACGATCTTGATTGCTTTATTTGTGATTCAGAAATTTGGCACCTCTGCGATTGGTAAGCTTTTTGGACCAATTACCTTGGCTTGGTTTATTTCTTTAGCTGTATTGGGGCTCTATAACGTCATTAAAGCCCCTGAAATCTTCACAGCCATCAATCCAATATTTGCGATTCAATTCATTTCTGAGCACACTTTGATGGCCTATATCGTGATGGGTTCAGTGGTCCTGGTTGTGACTGGTGTTGAAGCTTTGTACTTGGATATGGGGCACTTTGGTAAAAAACCCGTGCGCATGGCTTGGTTGTTATTGGTTTTGCCGAGCTTACTCTTAAATTATTTTGGCCAGGGCGCCTTGTTGTTATCAAATCCTGAGGCGATTAAGAATCCCTTTTACTTGATGGTGCCTGAGTGGGCTTTGTGGCCCATGGTGGTTTTGGCCACTTCAGCCACAGTGATTGCCTCGCAAGCCGTGATTTCTGGAGCCTATTCTTTGGCGAATCAGGCAATTTTGTTAGGTTTCTTGCCGCGCATGAACATTCGTCACACTTCCGATGATGAGCGAGGACAAATTTATATTCCAGTGGTGAACTGGTCTTTACTGGTGATGGTGATTTTTACTGTGATTGAGTTTAGAGAGTCGGGTAATTTGGCTGCTGCCTATGGTATTTCAGTCACAACCACCATGCTGATCACTACTATTCTTTTGGCCATTGTGATGCGCCGTGAGTGGCATTTGAATCCAGTCATCATTACCTCGCTGATCTTGTCATTTTTGGTGATTGATTTGTCCTTCTGGACGGCTAACCTCATCAAAGTGAAAGATGGCGGCTGGTATCCACTCTTAATTGGGGTGATTTGTTTTACTTGTTTGATGACTTGGTTCAAAGGTAGAAAATTACTTCGCGAACGAATCATCAATGAGTCCATTCCTCTTGAGCCATTTGTAGCAGGGTTATTGGCTCACCCACCTCATCGCGTTGAGGGTACGGGCATTTTCTTAACAGCACATATTGACTACGTGCCAGTGGCCATGTTGCATAACCTCAAGCACAACCGTGTATTGCATGAACGCGTGATTTTTTTGAAGCTCAGCACTTGGGATGTTCCCTATGTCAATGATGACGAGCGCTTGACTCTCAGAGACATGGGAGGTCAAGTGTATTTGGTGCGTTCAGTTCATGGCTTCAAAGAAACTCCTGATATCAATAAAGTATTGGCGCTGATTGAGAGCCAATATGATTTGAAATTTGATTTGATGGAAACTTCATTTTTCTTGGCAAGAGACACGGTCGTTCCTTCAAAGCTACCCGGTATGGCCATGTGGCGCGAGAGATTGTTTGCTTGGATGTTTCAAAATGCAGCCAAACCTTCAGACTTTTTTCAAATCCCCACCAATCGCGTGGTTGAGCTCGGTGCCAAGATAGAGATTTAAGATTTTTTAGCCTTAATTCTCTATTGGCTTTATCCTTGTATCTATGTATTTAATTCGACTAATTTTTGCCACCTTGTTGCTCCTCTCTGCAGGGGCTTATGCTGGTCCTGCTGAAGAAGCTGAATTGGCCGATATTGAAAAGAGGCAAAACAATTTAAATTTGCAAAAAGATTGGGCGAAATACCGTCTTGAAAAGAAACAGCATGACTGTTACGACAAATTTTTTACAACGCGTTGTTTAGATCAAGCAAGACTTGAGCACCGTCAAGAGATTCGTGAGATTCGTGCCCAAGAAGTTCCGATGCGAGAGCGTGAACGAGTCTTAAAAGCCATCTTAAAAGATGAGCGAGACGCAGAGCGACTCAAGGATAAAAATGATCCTGCCAAAGCCAAGCAGCGTGCTGACAATGTCAAAGACTTTGAGCAAAAACAAGCAGATCAAGCCAAACGTGAAGCAGACTTGGTAAAGAAACGGGCTGATTCTGAAAAGCGTGCTCAAGAAAATAAAAAGGCCAATCCGCTCTAATGGCAAAGATCAAATCGGTGTATGTTTGCCAAGCGTGTGGTGGGTTGTCAGCAAAATGGCAGGGGCAATGCCCAAATTGTGAAGCTTGGAACTCCATGGAAGAAACCGTGGAAGAAAAACCCAGTGCAAACCGCTTTCAAAGTCTTGCCAAGGCAGCGCCTAAGCAAAAACTCTCGTTCATTGAAGCTGAAGATTTGCCCAGAATCAGTTCAGGTCTTGATGAATTCGATCGTGTTCTAGGCGGTGGTCTTGTCACTGGTGGTGTCGCTCTGATCGGTGGGGATCCCGGAATCGGAAAGTCGACTCTATTACTTCAAGCCTTGGCTGCTATGTCAGCCAGAGGTGATTCTGTTCTCTATATCAGCGGTGAGGAGTCGGGTGCCCAGATTGCACTAAGAGCCAAACGTTTGGGTATTCAAGCACCTGATTTGGAAGTGCTTGCTGAGATTCAATTAGAAAAACTTTTAGCCACAATTGAGTCTTCTAGACCCACGGTGGTTGTGGTTGACTCCATTCAAACAGTGTATTCAGAGGCCTTGAGTTCGGCTCCTGGTTCCGTGGCACAAGTTAAAGAATGTGCAGCTCAGTTAACTCGATTAGCGAAAACCACCGGCGTTTGCATGATCATGGTGGGGCATGTCACCAAAGAAGGTAATTTGGCAGGGCCTAGAGTTCTTGAGCACATTGTCGATACGGTTTTGTATTTTGAAGGGGACACCCATTCTTCATTTAGGTTGGTGAGAGCTTTTAAAAATCGCTTTGGTGCGGTCAATGAATTAGGCGTTTTTGCAATGACGGACAAAGGGCTCAAAGGGGTTGCCAATCCATCAGCCTTATTCTTATCGCAACACGATCAAATTGTCCCGGGTTCTTGTGTGTTGGTCACACAAGAGGGTAGTCGACCTTTATTGGTCGAGATTCAGGCATTGGTCGATGCTGCCCATGTTCCTAATCCTCGTCGTTTGGCTTTAGGGCTTGAGCAACACCGCTTGGCCATGTTGCTGGCTGTTTTACATCGTCACGCAGGCATTGCTTGTTTTGATCAAGATGTTTTTTTAAATGCTGTGGGTGGCGTGAAAATCACAGAACCAGCCGCTGATTTAGCAGTTCTTTTGGCCATTCAGTCCTCTTTGAAAAATAAGGCATTGCCTAAAACTTTGATTGTGTTTGGGGAAGTGGGCTTGGCCGGTGAAATCAGACCTTGTCCTCGCGGGCAAGAGCGTTTGAAAGAAGCAGCTAAATTAGGTTTTACTCAAGCGATTGTGCCGAAAGCCAATGCGCCAAAAACAAAAATACCGGGTATAGAAATCATTGCGGTCGATCGGATTGATCAGGCCATCCAAGCCGCTAGAAATTTAGATTAATTTTATAAATCAGCTGCCATGATCAATAAAACTTGATCATCCCCTGCAGAAACTTCAAGCCAAGTGACTGGAATTTCTGGAAATGCATCTGAGAAATTTTTAGCTTCATTGCCAATCTCTAAGACCAAAGCACCGTCTGGCTTTAAATAATCTTTGGCTTGACTGATGATTTTTCGAATCAAATCCATTCCATCTGAGCCACCTGCTAAGGAGATTTCTGGTTCAGCGTGATACTCAAGCGGAAGACTGGCCATGGATTGAGCATTGACGTAAGGCGGATTACAAATCATTAAATCAAATCGAGTGTCATCTGATGGACTGGGTAGGGCGCTGAATAAATCCCCCTGGTAGAGTTCAATTTGCTCACTTAGATGATGCCGATCTAAATTTTTGGCGGCCAATGACAAGGCTTGCAGACTGATATCAGCACCGCAGACTTCCACATCTGGGCAAGATAGGGCCATCAAAATAGCCAGTGAGCCATTGCCAGTACATAAATCGAGTACCTTGGCATTGGGAGGTAACCAAGGCTCAAGATGACCATCCACAATCAGTTCGGCGATGAATGATCTTGGAACAATGCTGCGTTCATCACAGTAAAAAGGCACACCCATTAACCAAGCTTCTCCCAAGATGTATGCCAAAGGTTTTCTTGAGGTGATGCGCTCTTGCGCCCATTGATCAATGGTGGCTTGAATATCACTGGAAATCGGTGTATCCAGTGCCTCAATGGCGTCTTCGGGAGGAAAACCCAAGGCAGTCGCAATCATCCATAAGGCTTCAGCTTGTGCATCAACCGCGCCGTGACCATAACTTAAGCCAGCAGAGTCAAGTTGTTGGCTGAGCTTTTGCCAAACCACTTCAAGATTGGGATCAGTAGTCATTGATGTGAAAAGCAGTCCAATTGCTTAGATAAAAACTGAGGGTACAACTGTTGTAGAAACGGAGGTAAAAACTTAAGCAATTAATTGCTCCAAGACGCCTTTGTACACATTCTTTAAAGGTTCAATATCAGCCAATTCAACTCGTTCATTAATTTTATGAATGGTGGCATTGCGTGGTCCAAATTCCACAACTTGAGGGCAAATTTTGGCGATAAAACGACCATCACTAGTCCCCCCAGTTGTTGATAACTCGGCATCAACACCTGTGGCTTGCTTAATAGCGGTTTGAACCGCTTGAGATAGGTTGCCAGGCTCCGTTAAGAAAGGTTCACCACCTAAATTCCAGTCAATCGTGTATTCCAACTGATGTTTTTTAAGTATTGCTTCCAGGGTTGCTTTCAAACCCTCTGCAGTGCTGGCTGTTGAGAATCTGAAGTTGAAATCAATCACAACTTCACCAGGAATGACATTCGTTGCACCGGTGCCCGCATGAATATTGGATACTTGCCAAGTGGTTGGCGGAAAATGGGCGTTGCCTTGATCCCAAACCACATTAGAAATTTCAGCCAAAGCTGGCGCCATCAAATGAATAGGATTTTTGGCCAAATGAGGGTAGGCGATGTGACCTTGAATGCCTATGACCCTTAATTTTCCTGACAAAGAGCCACGACGCCCATTTTTGATGGTGTCACCTAGGCGATCGACCGAGGTTGGTTCACCCACCACGCAATAGTCCAAGCGTTCACCACGCTTTTTGAGTTCATTACAAACAATCACAGTGCCATCGTGAGCAGGACCTTCTTCATCGCTAGTCAATAAAAAGGCAATCGAGCCTTTATGCTGAGGATGTTGAGCAATAAATTCTTCACTGGCCACCACAAAAGCAGCCAAAGAAGTTTTCATGTCTGCCGCACCACGCCCATACAAAAAACCATCTTTTTGAGTTGGCACAAAAGGATTTGAACCCCACTGATCCAATGGACCAGTGGGTACCACATCGGTGTGACCGGCAAAACTCAATAGAGGACCCTCTTTACCTAGTGAGCCTCGCTTGACTGCCCAAAGATTGGTGACTTTGAAGTTGTCGGGCCCACTGATGATAGTTTCACAATCAAATCCAAGAGGTTTGAGGCGTGCGGCAATCAAATCCTGGCAACCACCGTCGGCTGGTGTGACAGAATTTTGCTGAATCAGTGATTCTGTTAAATCTAAGGTTGAATTTTGGGTCACAGTTAATCTTTAAGATTGAAAGGATCAATCACGAAGTAGGTCATTGATGGCAGTTTTTGCTCGTGTTTGAGCATCGACTTTCTTAACAATCACCGCCGCATAGAGACTGTATTTGCCACAAGCGGATGGCAATGATCCAGGAACCACCACAGAGCCTGCTGGAACGCGACCATAATGAACTTCGCCAGTTTCGCGATCATAGATTTTGGTGCTTTGACCAATGTAAACGCCCATGGATAGCACGGCGTTTTCTTCAATCACAACCCCTTCAACAACTTCGGAGCGGGCACCAATGAAACAATTGTCTTCAATGATGACAGGACCCGCTTGAACAGGCTCTAGCACGCCTCCGATGCCTACGCCACCAGAAAGGTGAACATTTTTACCAATTTGAGCGCATGAACCAACGGTTGCCCATGTATCAACCATTGAGCCTTCATCGACATAAGCGCCAATATTGACGTAAGAAGGCATTAAAACCACGTTTTTGCCGATAAATGAGCCACGACGGGCAGTGGCTGGAGGGACTACGCGAAAACCGCCTTTAGCAAAGTCTTCGGCGGTGTAATTGGCGAATTTGGTCGGTACTTTGTCATAGAACTGTGGAAAACCACCCGTTCCATTGGCTGACATCACTTGATTGTCTTCTAGGCGAAATGAGATCAAAACTGCCTTTTTAACCCATTGATTCACATTCCATTTGCCTACGGACTGGCGCTCGGCAACACGGATAGAGCCGTCATTTAACCCTGCCAAAACAGTTGCAACTGCCTCACGAACTTCTTTTGGGGCAGCGCTTGGGGACAAGTTAGCTCGATCTTCCCAAGCCTGGTCAATGATGTTTTGTAGTGTTGCCATAAATCTTTTTTCCTTTAAAAATACCCAGTAATAAGCCTTGATTATATCGGTCAGTCACCGGAGGTGCTGTTTCGATATTTAACTTGGTATCATCATGAAGATTCAACTTAAAGAAGTATGCCGTGCGACTCAAATCTATCAAACTTTCAGGGTTCAAATCCTTCGTAGACCCCACTCATTTCGAGCTTCCAGGCCAGCTGATTGGCGTTGTGGGGCCCAATGGCTGTGGTAAATCAAACATTATTGATGCTGTGCGTTGGGTTTTAGGTGAGTCTCGAGCCAGTGAGTTGCGTGGCGAATCCATGCAAGACGTGATTTTTAATGGTTCAGGACAAAGAAAACCTGCTGGTCGTTCCAGTGTTGAACTGATTTTTGACAATACCGATGGTCGTGCTGCGGGGCAGTGGAGTACTTTTGCCGAGCTATCTGTCAAGCGTGTGTTGACCAGAGATGGTGCCTCCAGCTATTACATCAATAACCAATCCGTACGTCGTAAAGATATTCATGACATGTTCATGGGTACCGGTTTGGGACCTCGTGCATATGCCATCATCGGCCAAGGAATGATTTCAAGAATCATTGAAGCCAAACCAGAAGAGCTCAGAATCTTCCTAGAAGAAGCAGCTGGTGTATCCAAATATAAAGAGCGTCGCAAAGAAACAGAATCACGACTAGAAGATACTCGCGAAAATCTCACACGTGTAGAAGATATTTTGCGCGAACTTACCTTGAATTTGACCAAGCTTGAGGGCCAGGCACAAGTTGCTGAGAAGTATGCGGAATTGAATGCCCGTATGACTGAACAGCAACAATTGTTGTGGTTAGTACGTCAAACAGAGGCGGGCAAAGAGCAAGAACGGCATGCCAATGCCATTCGAGATGCGCAAGTTCAACTAGAAGAGCAAACCGCCAAACTCAGACATGCAGAGGCAGAGCTTGAAGAAATGCGTGCATCACACTATGCCTCGCAAGACTTGGTGTCTGCTGCTCAAGGTGAGTTATATGAAGTAAATGCTGAAGTGGGCAAGCTAGAGAATGAAATTCGCTATGTGCAAGAGTCACGTGCTCGTTTACAGCAACAGATTTCTGACTTGCAAGCACAATTGATGCGTTGGTCATCGCAAGAGCTTGCTGCGGCCGATGCCTTACGTCAAACGAATATTGATTTAGAACTTGCACGCGAAAATGAAGAGCGTTTTGCAGAAGCCTTGCAGGCGGTTCAAGAAAAAATGCCTGCCCAAGAGGTGGCTTATCTTGAAGCTCAAAAAGCTTTGGACATTGCTCGTCAAACCGTTTCTTCAACCGATCAACGTTTGGCCAGTTTGGCTGAGCGAGTATTGGCAGCAGGTCGTCAATTAGATCAGTTGCATCAGCGTCAAGAGAGATTGAATGCTGACATGTCAGCCCTCGTTAAACCTGATGCAGATGCCTTGAGTTTAGCGACCGATCGTCAAAGTATGGCTCAGCGTAAAGCAGACGAAGCTCAGGAGATTTCTGAGTCAGCACAAGCAAGCGTTCCAGAAGCTGATGCGGCAAGACAGAAAGCACAACAAACTTTGCAAGAGTCTTCTGCGGCACTTAATCAAACGCAAGCCCGTTTGAGCGCCTTGCAGGCTTTGCAAGAGAAGGTGCAGGCTCAAGCAAAAGTAGGTCCTTGGTTAGAGCAAAAGGGCCTCAACAAAAAACAACGTTTATGGCAAGACATTCAAGTTGAAACAGGCTGGGAAACTGCCCTAGAAGCTGTCTTACGTGAGCGCGTGACTGCCTTGCAAGCCTCTGACTTGAACGAAGCAGTTCGTCTTGCTCAAGATGCTCCGCCATCACGTTTGGCTTTCTACTCTGGTCAGGGTGTTGCAAATAGTGACCAAAGTGCAAATGGAATGACCAGCTTGATGAGTCGAGTTCAAGTTAAAGATTCTGGCATCAAGGCGGTTGTTCAAGAATGGCTCGGTCAGGTTTACATTGCAGATAGCCTAGAGGACGCGATGCGTCGCCGTGATCAGTTGCCTCAAGGTGGTGTTCTTTTGGTTAAAGAAGGACACATGATCAGCCGTGTGAGTTTGCAACTTTATGCTGAGGACTCAGAGCAAGCTGGTTTATTGGCCAGAGGTCAAGAAATCGAAAACCTTGATTTGCAATTAAAAGCTCAACAATTAATTCTAGATGAGGCTCAAAGCGAAGCCAATCGAACTCAATCGGCATATCACCAGGCACATCAATTGGCTCAACAGGCCAGACAAAATGCTGAGCAGGCCGTTCGCGAGGCTCATAACCTGGAAGTAGAGCGTTTGCAATTGGCTCAAGCTGATGAAAAATACAGAACTCGAGCTGATCAGATTCAAAGAGAATTGGAAGAGGTTGCTCAACAAGCCACTGAGCTTCAGCAATCTAGGGATCAAGGGCAATCTGAGCTAGACCAAGCGCAAAATGAAAAGGGAGTTCATGGTGAGAGTCTCACTCATGCGCAAGATAGCTATCAAAAGGCGCAGCATTCTCTTGAGCAAGCCCGTGAGGCTTTGAGATTATCTGAGCGAGAGGCTAGTGAAGCGTCATTTAACACCAGAACTTTGGTTCAGCGTTTGACAGATTTGACCCGCGATCAGCAATCAGCCCAGCAACAAGTGGCTGATATCCAGGTAAGTTTGAGTAATACCCAAGAAGAATTACACACTTTGTCTGACGAGGCTGCGCAAGAGTCATTACAAAATCTATTGATTCAAAGAAGTGCGCGTGAAGCTGCTTTAGCGAATGCTAGAACTGAAATGGACGCCATTTCTCATCGCTTGCGTGAAGGGGATGAGGCGCGTCTAACGCTTGAAAGAAGTCTTCAGCCACTTCGTGATAAGGCAATGGAATTGCAATTAAAAGAGCAGGCGGCTCGTTTGAACGTTGAACAATTTGCAACCATGCTGATGGATGCAGAGGCCAATGTTGAAGAGCTCAAAGCTCGTTTGACGCCTGACATGAAGGTGAGCAGCTTGCAATCTGAAGTGAACAAGCTCAATCAAGAAATTCAAGGTTTGGGGCCTGTGAATATGGCTGCGCTTCAAGAGTTGGCTAGCGCCCAAGAACGTAAAACATTCTTGGATGCTCAATCTGCTGACTTAAATGAAGCCATCAATACTCTGACAGATGCGATTCAAAAGATTGATTCAGAAACCAGAGAACTTTTACAAGGTACGTTTGATCAAGTGAATGAGCATTTTGCGAAACTCTTCCCTGATTTATTTGGTGGTGGCAATGCCAAACTTGTGATGACTGGTGAAGAAATCTTGGACTCAGGGGTTCAAGTTATGGCTCAACCACCTGGCAAGAAAAATTCAACCATTCACTTGCTCTCAGGCGGTGAAAAAGCTTTGACAGCCATCGCTTTGGTTTTCTCGCTATTCCAATTGAATCCTGCACCATTCTGCTTGTTGGACGAGGTGGATGCCCCATTGGATGATGCCAATACAGGCCGTTATGCTGACATGGTGGCAAGAATGTCTAAAAATACTCAGTTTGTATTTATCTCTCACAACAAGATCACCATGGAAATTGCTCATCAATTGATTGGTGTAACGATGCAAGAGCAGGGCGTCTCAAGAATTGTGGCGGTAGATCTTGAAGCAGCGGCAACAATGGTGGAGGCTGCCTAATGATTTGGTTTGCTGAACTCGCAGCTTCTCTAGGCTTGTCTGAGCTTCAGCTCTCATTAGGATTGATTGGCTTTGTTTTATTGATTCTTGTGATGATCTACAACGCCATGCGCATTCGCAAGGTTGAGCAAGAAGACCAATTCATTGACCAAAGTGAACCTTCAGATGGTGTCAGCGAAGACTTCAATCAAAGAGCGGAACCTACTTTGGCCATCCATGAGGTCTCCTCAAGTCCTTCGCCGATTCATGTTATTGGCAAAATAGATCCATTGATTGACTGTGTTGCAGTGTTGCGTTTGCCAGAGGCCATATCTGGCGAAGAAATTCTTGGGCATTTGAATGAGTGGCCAAAATACAATGCCTTTGCTTGTTTATTTGAAGGTCTAAATACCCATTCTGATTGGGAAGGCATCATTTCAAGCAGCGCCTACACCGAATTACAAATAGCGATTCAGTTAGCCAATCGAACTGGGCCTATTGGGGTAGTTGATCTTTCTGACTTTGCATCTAAGGTGCAAGTGTTAGCCAATGCCTTGGATGCTGAAGTTGATTTACCACCCATTAATGACACCCTCGAAGCAGCTAAGGTACTAGATCAATTTGCAGCACAAAGTGATATTCAATTGGGCGTGACAGTGATTCCCAAAGAGGGTCATTGGAATTTAGCCACCATTCAAAATGTCGCTAGTAAGGCTGGATTCATTCTTTCCCGAGATGGGCGTGAGTTTCAGCGCATCATTCAACAGCAAACTGTATATAAATTGGTGGCTGACCAAGCTAATTTTTTAAGAGATGATTCAACTAAAGCAAATATTGGCATGGTCACACTCCTGCTGGATTTGCCAAGAGTAGCTCAAGAGACTCAGCCATTTCAGTTAATGCTAGATGATGCCAAGCTCTTGGCGGAATCTCTCAATGGCCATTTGGTGGATGATGCAGGTCGACCATTAGTTGATGAGGCGGTTTCTACTATTGTTAGTCAGTTAGAGCAAATCTATCAATCCATGAATCAGCAAGGCATTCCTGCTGGTTCTGCTGCTGCTGGCAGACTCTTCTCCTAGGATTGAAATGTCGGACTCGGCCCGCTATACCTGGCTGAAAAACGAGTTGGCAAGCTTAGATCATGCCTACTACGTTTTAGACGATCCAATTCTTCCTGATGTTGAATATGACAAACTGTATCGTGAACTAATATCACTAGAGCAACTTCATCCTGAGTGGATTACACCCGATTCACCCTCCCAAAGAGTGAGTGGCAAAGTCGGTGATTTGTTCTCAGAAGTAAAGCATGTGGTTCCCATGTTGTCCTTGAACAATGCATTAGAGGATAAGGAAGCGGAGGCTTTTGATAAGCGTTGTCGTGAAGGCTTAAATGTATCAGCCGTGGAATATGCTGCGGAGTTAAAGTTTGATGGCTTGGCCATATCTTTACGTTATGAGAAAGGTCTTTTAACCCAGGCTGCCACTCGTGGTGATGGCTACAGTGGTGAAGATGTGACAGCCAATATCCGGACTATTAAGGCAATCCCTTTGAAATTAAGGGGCAAGACACATCCCGATGTTTTGGATGTTCGAGGAGAGGTCTTCATGAGTCATAAAGACTTTGAAGCGCTGAACCAGGTGGCCATCTCTAAATCTGAAAAAACTTTTGCAAACCCCCGCAATGCTGCTGCTGGGAGTTTGCGTCAGTTAGACCCAAAAATTACAGCACAAAGAACTTTGTCATTTTTTGCTTATGGTATTGGTCAGTGTGAACCAAGTGACTTGATTCCAAATACTCATGCAGAGTTACTGGATTTGTATCAATCTTGGGGTTTACCCGTTTGTGAGCACCGTGCTGTGGTTCAATCCATTGATGGATTGATGAGTTTTTATCAACGCATTGGTGCATTGCGCGATCAATTGCCTTATGACATTGATGGCGTTGTTTACAAGGTTAATTCAAGAGATTTACAAGAGGATTTGGGCTACGTGTCTCGTGCCCCCAGATTTGCCATTGCACATAAATTCCCTGCACAAGAGGCATTGACCACAGTATTAGGCATTGATGTTCAAGTCGGTCGAACGGGCGCGATTACACCTGTGGCTCGCTTATCTCCTGTGGTAGTTGGTGGTGTCACAGTCACCAATGCAACCTTACACAATGAAGATGAAGTTCGACGTAAGGATATACATATTGGTGATACGGTGGTTGTCAGGCGAGCAGGTGATGTGATTCCTGAAGTGGTTTCAGCCATCAAAGAAAAGAGATCCTTGCATGCAACTTCTTTTGTGATGCCCACACATTGTCCAATATGTGGTTCACATATTGAAAGGCAAGCAGATGAGGCTGTGGCGCGTTGTAGCGGTGGATTATTTTGTCCCGCACAACGCAAGCAGGCGTTGTTACATTTTGCGCAACGCAGGGCCATGGACATCGATGGGCTTGGGGAAAAAATTGTTGATCAGCTGGTTGATTTAGAAATAGTCAGAACGCCCGCTGATTTATATAAATTGGGGCTGATGGCCTTGGCAAATTTGGATCGAATGGGGGAAAAGTCTGCTGAAAATTTGCTGCAAGCCATTCATCAATCAAGAAAAAATACTTTGGCACGATTTATTTTTGCTTTAGGTATTCGTCATGTGGGTGAAAGCACGGCCAAAGATTTGGCCAAGTATTTTGGCTGTATTGAGCGAATCATGTCTGCCCATGAGGAAGAGTTTCTTCAGGTGAATGATGTTGGTCCTGTGGTGGCTCAGTCACTCACTAGCTTTTTTAGTGAAAGTCACAATCGTGAGGTCATCGAACAACTCTTAGCCTCAGGGATCGAGCTTGAAGTTGAGAAATCTGCAGTATTAGCTGAATTACTTGGAAAAACCTTTGTGCTTACAGGAACTTTGCCAAGCTTATCGAGAGATGAAGCAAAAGCACTTTTAGAAAAAGCAGGGGCTAAAGTTGCTGGTTCAGTGTCCGCGAAAACACATTATGTGGTCGCAGGCGCTGATGCTGGTAGTAAATTAGAAAAAGCCCAAGAGCTGGGGATTGCCGTGCTGGATGAAGATGAGATGCTAAAACTCTTGCAGCTCAAGTAATTCTTAAATAGCCAAAGCCTCTAAGATTTCTGTTTCAAGCTGAATTTGAATTTTTGAGTCTTTAGATAAATTTTCTCCAGCCAGTAAGAAAACGTCTTCGATGCGTTCGCCTAGGGTATTGATTCTTGCGGTGTGTAAAGAAATCTGATGCTCGGCAAGAATCTTAGCGATCGCATAAAGAATGCCGGTACGATCATTGGCCGAGATGGATAAAACAAAATACTGACCCTTGTCATCAGCTCTTAAACTCACTCGAGACTGAATTGGAAAGCTTCTAGATTGTCTTGATAGCCGGCCTTTGCTGGGCGATGGAAGAGGGAAACTGCTTTTCAGTGTTTGAGCCAAGTCATGCTCAACCAATTGAATGATGTCTCTGTAGTGACCACCTTCTCTTAATAAATTGGTTCCTGATATTTGGAAAGTATCCAAAGCATAGCCATGCTGAGTGGTATGAATCCGTGCATCTAAGATTGAAAATCCTTGCTGATCAAAGTAGGAGCAAATTCGGGCAAATAAATCAGGTTGATCTTTCACATAAACAGCCACCTGCAGACCTTCTCCAACAGGTGATAAACGGGCACGAACAATAGGTTCTAAATGATTGACTCGACCATAGAGATGTTTGGTGAGCCAAGCAATATCGCCAGGCTCATGACGCAAAAAGAAAGAAATATCTAATTGTTTCCAGAGATCTTCGTGAGCATTTGCTTGAAGTCCAAATAAGCGCAACATTTTCTTGGCTTCAGACTGATTTAGCTCAAGTTCAGAGCTCACATCATGCTTGGCCCCTCCTAAAACTCGTAAGGTGAGCTTGTATAAGTCTTCTAAGAGTTTGCCTTTCCAAGCATTCCATACCTTAGGACTGGTCCCTCGCACATCTGCTACTGTTAATAGGTAAAGCGCTGTTAGTCTTCGTTCGGTTTTCACACGCTTAGCAAACGCGTTGACCACATCAGGGTCGCCAATGTCTTGTTTTTGAGCGACCTGACTCATCGTCAGATGTTCTGCTACGAGCCAAACCAATAAATCGGTGTCTTCTTTGCATAAGCCATGTTGTTTTGCAAAAGCTCTTGCATCTTTCATTCCTAACACTGAGTGATCGCCTCCGCGACCTTTAGCAATGTCGTGAAATAGAGCCGCTAAGATCAATAACCAGGGCTTATCATAATTGGCTGCTAGCTGGCTACAAAATGGAAATTCATGGGTGTGCTCAACAATCCAAAATCTTCGGACGTTCCGCAAGACCATCAAAATATGTTGATCGACTGTGTAGACGTGGAAAAGGTCATGCTGCATTTGACCGACGATGCGTCGAAACGCAGGTAAATAACGACCCAGTACACTGGTTTGATTCATTAACCTAAAAGCATTAGTAATGCCCTCAGGTTGGCGAGTGATCTCCATAAAGCATGCTTTATTTTGAGGATCTTTGCGCCAACTGGCATTCATTAAATTTCTGGCGTTATATAGACCTCGCAAAATTTGTGCAGAGAAACCTTTGACCCCAGGTGTTTTAGTGAATAACAAAAATGCCCGCAGAATTTGTTCTGGGTGTTTTTCAAACAGCAGTGGGTCAATGATGTCTAAGAGACCTTGTTTCTCAACAAAGTGTTCAGAGACTGGATGTGTGACCCGAGACTCTTTAGGAAAAAGAATTGCCTCAATGTGCTGCAATAAAATTTCATTGAGCTGCGTTACTGCCTTTGCGGCCCAATAGTAGCGTTTCATGATTTTTTCACTGGCACGCGTACCATCTTCTGACTCTAGACCAAAGGCTTGCGCCAATTGAGTTTGCAAATCAAATACCAAAACGTCTTGGCGACGTTTAGCAACCAAGTGAAGTTGAGTTCGAAGAGTTTGTAAAAACTTTAAATTTCGATTGATTTCTAAAGCCTCACGTTTGGTGAGCAAGCCTTTTTTATGCAAATCAGAAAAACTATTTCCGAGTTTGGCAGCTTTGGTCATCCACAAAATCACCTGAAGATCTCTTAAGCCCCCCGGACTTTCTTTACAGTTGGGCTCTAAAGAATAGGGGGTGTCATTGTGTTTGTGATGGCGTTGGCGCAGCTCCAATAATTTAGCTTGGTAAAAAGCTTTGGCATCCATGGCAGCATCAAACTGCACCAATAAACGTCGATACAGTTTTTTATCACCGCCAATCCAACGAGATTCCAAGAGCGAGGTTCTGACTGTGATGTCGGCAGCCGCCTCTGCCAAGCACTCATCAATGGTTCTGACGGATGACCCAATCTCAATCCCAAGGTCCCAGCAGCGTGTAATGAAACCCTCAATCTTTGGAGTGACCGTGGTCAACTCGTTCTCTGATAGCTTGTCAGAGAGTAAGACCAAAATATCCACATCTGAATAGGGAAATAGTTCACCTCGACCAAATCCACCCACAGCCACCAATGCAGCGTAATCATCAAGATCTGATTCATGCCAAGCAATCAATAACTGTTGATCAGTGAGTTGACAGATGTCCTTAGTCAACTTGCTGACATTCAAGTCTTTCTTGAACTCTTCAAATCGATTTTCGCGCCGAGTTTTAAGAGTGGTCAGGGTGTCCATCGAATTACGGTCTGAATTTAAGGGAGCCCACACACGCAGGAGGAGGTGGACTGCCGGCCGAATAGGTCAAGACTTCAACCCCCGTGGCCGTGACTAAACAGGTGTGTTCCCATTGGGCAGAAAGACTGCGATCTTTTGTTTTGACGGTCCATTGATCTGGCATGGTTCGAATATCGCGCTTACCCGCATTGATCATGGGTTCAATCGTAAAAGTCATGCCTTCATGTAATTTTTCACCCATGCCTGGTTTACCGTAATGAACAATCTGAGGTTCATCGTGAAAAACTTGGCCAATGCCATGACCGCAGTACTCACGGACCACTGAGTAGCCAGCATTTTCTGCATGGGTTTGAATGGCATGACCAATATCACCCAGGGTGCAACCAGGTTTGACCTGTGCAATCCCCAGCCACATACACTCATAAGTAACCTGAGACAGTCTTTTGGCCAGAATGGAAGGCTCTCCAATCGAGAACATTCGACTGGTGTCCCCGTAGTAACCGGAAGGCGTAATGACCGTGATATCTAAATTCACTACATCGCCATCCTTCAAGATTCGCTCTCCCGGAATGCCGTGACAAATCACGTCATTGACCGAGGTGCAAATTGATTTCGGAAAAGGAGGGTAGCCAGGCGGTTGGTAATTTAGGGGGGCTGGCACGGTTTTTTGGACATTCACCATGTAATCGTGGCAAATTTGGTCTAGTTCACCGGTTGTCACCCCAGCTTTAATGAATGGGGTGACGTGATCTAGCACTTCGCTGGCCAAACGGCCGGCTTCGCGCATACCAGCGATAAATTCTTCGGTAGAGGGTTTCTTGGTTTCGGTCAACATGGTTCGATTATCCAGCATAAATTCATTGTTTTCA
>CAYVBV010000027.1:0-2559 GCA_964449745.1 uncultured Polynucleobacter sp.
TGACAACTATTATTGGGATACAAGAACCCGACGGCTGCTTGATTGCAGCCGACAGTAGAACAACTACTGAAAAGGGTAGACCTTATGCACATCCAATCACTACCAAGATTACTAAACGTGGCAAGTTCCTCATCGCTGGTGCTGGTACTACCCAGCCATGCGACATAGTCCAACATATCTGGAAGCCACCAGCTATACCAGCTAACACCAAAGATGTTTACCACTTTATGATTACAACTGTAATCCCTAGCATGCGTGAATGTTTGCGAGACAATGGGTTTGTTCATGATGAGAAGACAGATGAGTATGAGTTTTTATTTTTAATGGCTGTGAACGGAACCATCTATGAAGTAGATGATTCGTACTCAGTCTTCCTACGCGACGACGGCATCTATGGGTTAGGGTCTGGGTCATCCTATGCCATAGGTGCTCTCGCATCTGGTGCAAATTGGAAGAAGGCAATGCAGATTGCTGCCAAGAATGACGTGTATACTGCTCCTCCTTTCATTGTGCATAGGCAGGAGAAGAAATGAAACCCAACCAGAAACTGATTGACCTTTGGACTAAAGCTGCCAACACATATCATGATGCACTAGCTGGTTCACCAGCTGAGGCATACCTTGAGAAGCGTGGCATACTAGTTGGGGCTGAGCAGTTCAAGCTTGGGTATGTAGCAGAGCCAGCACCAGGGCATGAGGATAGGTTGAAGCACCACCTGTCTATCCCATACATAACCGAGGCTGGTGTAGTTGGATTTAAGTTCCGTCGTATCGACGACGGCGACCCTAAGTATATGATTCCTACTGGTCAGAAGCACCACCTGTATAACGTAAACGCCATCATCCATGCAGTACGTGAGGTGCTGATAGTTGAAGGAGAGATTGATGCGATATCTGCAACTCTTGCTGGTCATCCTGCTGTCGCTGTGGCTGGCGTTAATGCTTGGAAGCCTCACTTTAGCCGTTGTTTTGACGGGATTGGTCGCGTTGTTATAGCAACAGACAATGATGCCAAGGAGGATGGGTCTAACCCAGGGCAGGAGTTAGCTCGCAGATTGCAGGATGCAATCCCTCAAGCTGTCCGCGTGTCGCTTCCGCCTAATAGTGATATCAATAGTATAATTGTGGACCAAGGAGCTCAAGCGTTAACTAAATTGATTAGCGCACTGGATGAATAGAAGGGGCTGCCTTGCCATCGGAAGATACAACCATCCTGCAGTTTGAAGAGGATGCTCAAAAAATATACGACGAGCTCTTATCCATTCTGGTTAAGAAGCAAATTGATTACGGTCCATACAACATCTGGCATGCGCCAGGTGGCGCAACCAATGGGCTGATGGTACGTATGTCAGACAAGTTGGAACGACTAAAGAATCTGATATACAAAAAGATAGAGCCGAACAATGAATCTTTAGAAGATTCATTTGTTGACATGGCTAACTATGCCATCATCGCACTAATGGTACAGCGTGGAGTGTGGGCTAAGTATGCCGAGAAACAGAAATAAAACTTACGAGGAGAATCGTATCTCCCGTATCCGCATGTACGGAATTGATGTAGAAGATTACGAACGTATGCTCGAAGAGCAGAACGGTGGCTGCTACATCTGCGGTGACAAGCCAAGCAAGCGAGCTTTAGATATAGACCATGACCACAAGACTGGCAAGGTGCGTGGCTTACTCTGCTCTAATCATAATCGTGCTCTTGGTTTATTAGGTGATGACCTACTGCTATTGACTAAGTCAATTGAATATCTGGTGAAAGCTAATGGCTGAACTAGACCGCGACCATGCCATATGGGATACAGTCAATGACATCACTGCTAATCTAGCTTGGAACTTATCTAAGAAGTACCATCGGTTCGCTGAGTTTGATGATATCAAACAGGCAATGAATGAGTATGCGTGGAAGCGCAGAGATAAGGTAGCCGAGTACCTCGACCGAGAAGATGAGGGCGAGCGTCGAGCTGGATACAAAGCATTCACTACGTTTATGCGTAGAGCTGGCGAGCGGTACGCTCGCAAAGAGAAGGCACGTGCGCTTGGGTTTGAGCTAGGCGATGAGTACTTCTATAAGACTGCAATGATTGAGAACCTAATCAAAGTGCTGGGCTCCGAAGATGCACACCTATCTAACCAAGTGTTAGACCCAGATGTGCATGGCGTTAAAGCTAAGAAGCAGGCGAGTGAAGGTAACAATCTGCTAGCTATGCTAGCTGACGTAGACAAAGCTATGAAGAAGCTTGACCCACGTACCTCTGGCATATTGAATCTAAGATTTGCTAACGACTTACCGCTATCAGAGATAGCAACTGAGTGGCAGATATCTCCGCAGCGAGTGGAACAAATAGTTAACAAAGGACTGAGAGAGATATCAGAATATCTCGGAGGAGCGACACCGTACTAATGCCTACGTTTGAGTATGAATGCAAACCATGTGGTATCACTAAAGAATTCCAAGAGCGATACGAGATTGGTCCAGCATGTGAACAGTGCGACTTAAATATGTCCAGAGTATGGACAGCTAATCCAGTACATTTCAAAGGCGGAGGATGGGGAGG
>CAYVBV010000027.1:2659-6889 GCA_964449745.1 uncultured Polynucleobacter sp.
TCTCGCTGAACTTGGTCTGCATTTTTGCATAGCTGATACATCTCTTGCTCTCCTTTGCTCTTACCGATACGGTAACCAACATATGAAGCAACTGCTGTGCATACTAATGTAAACATTACTTACCTCCTACTCGTTCAATAAATTTTTCTGGTTGTTCCATCTTGCAGACGACAGCCTTACCTCCCCCATCAGGGGAGGCTAGATGCTTGACGAACTTCTCTGCTTGCAGTTTGGTACTGAACTCACCCATCGCCTGAACTGGAGCCCATGATGCTAGCTGTGCTACGAGTACGTAGGACTCACGCTTACCTCTCGATTCATCAAGAGCCTCGATGATTTCTACTGCTAGTTCCGCAGCACTTTCGGAGTTAGTGTTATCAGGGTCAAGCAAGTTAGCAACTAACTTGATTTCAGTTGGACGTGGACGTGGCATCAGTACCCCTTGCTACATGCAACGAATAGTTTGTGCTTGTCCATCTGGTCGTGCAGTTCTTGAGGTGTGCGTCCAGAGATTTCTGCGTTGCACATCTCGCAATAGTGGACGAGCCATCCATCCACTTCGTGATACCAAGTGTCATACACTTTCATTGTTCTCTCCTATCTGTATGTATCTTCGTATATATCTGGCAGACATCACCATCTATCTGATGGTAATGCATATGAGCTCCAGCCATGAAGAGGACTTCGTCCTCGTCATCACCGATGCCGAACGTGTCATGATGTCCGCAGTACCATGACCAGCCAGCGACTGGCTGTATGTATAGCGAGTCGGGCTTAACCCAGAGCGTGTCCTTACTGGCTAGTTTGCCCATCAGTTTCCTCTGGTCCGTAGATGATTACATCTGTGACTAGTGCTTCCACTTCCTCATGCAACGGCTGCTCTATAAGAGCAGGCTCGTTGTGTTTCTGCGAATAGATATGCAGATAGTCCAGCGCTTTGAGTAGATATTGTGCCACCCTAGGGGTGAGTGGCGATTGGTTATACGATTGGTCTAGATATTTTTCTAGTGGGTTTGTCATACGTTTACCTCCTGAGTAACTAGGTCAAGGGCTTTACCCTTGAGTCGGTCATACTTGCCAGCGATTACACGTTCAGCACGGGTAGCCTCCGACTTGTGTGAGTTCCAGTCTAGGTACTCGACGATTGCTTGGAACGCACCGAACGCAGTTCCCTTAATGTTCTCCTGTGTACTGCTGTACTGATAGATGTTCATGGCAGTACTGCGAGCATCAGTTACACGATTGTATGTACGGCGCTCGCCAGTTGATAGCTTGCCGTAAGGTGTCTTCTCGATTGTAGATGGGAGCGTCCACATTTTCTTGAACACCTGTTCAACTTGGTTGTCTGATACCTGTACGTTGAGTAACTTATCTGCGATAAGTTCATAGGTTTCGATACCAGTATAGATAACTTGCAACATGCTACGCATTTGTTCTACGTTCAATGATGCATTGGTTGTATGGTGCAGAGAATACTTTGTATTCTTGCGGAAGATACCGCTAATCTGATTGGAGCAGAACAAGCGGTTGACCACTGGGCTAACACCCAGTGAGCATGACCCGTCGTGTGAGGTACGAGCTAGTAAGTATGCAGCATGTGGGTCGTCTGCAATTTTAACTTCTCTTGGTAATTCCAAGAGCATCCAGACTTGAGCACCACCACGCAGCTCACCTGCGTTGGCGTATCGTGCTTCACCTGAATCGACCAGTGCATCCAGCGCAGAGAACATCTCTCCATTCTGGAACACCTTGTATCTACCACCGACTGTACCTAGTACAGACTGTTCGCCTGTCTTATCGGTACGAATAGTGGCGAAGGTTTGTGGTACTTCCAGACGGCTAACGCCGTCATCATTTACTGCGATTGCTTCTAAGTCAGCGAGTGAAACGTGCCAGTCTAGACCAGCCTGTTGTGCTGCGTCCTGTGCGGATGTTGCTGTTACTGCTGAGCCAGCGATTGACGCTGACATTCTACGGTTTGTCATATGTATTTCCTTTCGTCAGTTTGTTAGTCGGTTGGGAGAAGTATCTCAGATACGATTGTCGAAGTCAACAATTGCATCGGAGAGCATGTCGTGATAGTGACCCATGCTTGTGCGGAGCTCGCCAGTCTGTGACCAGAATGCCCACCATGTTACGAACGGGTGGTACTTGGACTCAGGGAATAGGGCGAGGACTATCCATCCATCGCCTACAGTTTTCTTGATGTCGATAATGGTTGCACCATTGGCGCAAAGGTCACCCCTCTTGGGGGTGGATACGATTGTGTCTGTCATGTTGTGCTCCTTTACTGTTCTTCCACGCTGAGGACACGAGTGTCATCAACATAGACTTCGGATACTTCTGCTTCACCATCATAGGTGACGATGTCATCTGTGACATCAAGTCCAATGGACTCAGCGATTGACTGAGCATCATCAGGTGATGCCTTGAAGTCAACGGTTACACGAACCTTGAACTCAACCCATGCTTGGTATTCCTTCTGGAATGTAAGCGGGTTGCTGAATACATCAGCGAGTATCTCGCTTAGGTCACCGAAGGTGAGTGTGTCATCTTCGTTGTACTCATTGTCTTCAATGAGGCTGTGTACTGTTGAGTATAAGTTGCGAACTAGTTGACGCTCTCTTACTAGTGTGTCACGAAGCGTGTTGATTTGTGCTTCGAGTGTGGTGATTTGTTCCTTGATGCCATCGACTGCCACCTTTGGTGACTCCTCGCTGGTTGTTACGTTGTCTATCATTGTCATTTGGTGGTGCTCCTTTCGGTTGGTGGAATTGCTTCGTAATATTATGCACATCTTTGATGTGCTATCAAGACTCATCTGCGTCGTCATCTACACGAGCAGCGAGTTCGTTGTCGATTAGGTATTCGAGCACTAGTTCGTCGATAGTTTCGTAGTCGATACCGAAGAAGTGCTTGCCCATATCTACATGCCACCCGTCCTTGACTATGCGGTCGAAGGCTTCCTCTTTGGTGGATGTCATAACTAATTCATAGTTATCTGGGTCTGAGTAATACATAACCAATGTTTGCCAGATGGCAAGGTCGCCCATACCTGGACGCTGGTGATGGTTTGTGTAATTGGTAAGCGTAGTTTCTACCTGCGCTATCATGAATGAAGGTTCCATGTTTGCTCCTATCTCTTTGAGATACTGAATCGAATGTCGGACTTACCATCTACGCAGAGACGGCATACCGCACAGGCTCCACCCTTTTCGGAGATGAGTGGGATGCGCTTGAGTTGTTCGGGACATGATGCTCCTGGCTTGCCAGTTGCTTCAAGCATTGCTGATTTAGCATCAGCGAATGTGTCTGCTAGATACGCTAGCTTCACACCTTTAGGTGTGATGTGTTTGTTCTCGCTGTCGGTTGAGAAGTACAGCGATAGGTTCGGCAAGTCGCGCAGTATCTCTACTGCGGACGGCACTCTGGTATAGACCCAGAACTTTATGTCTGGGTTCAGCATGATGACGGCTCGCCATGCTTTAGCATAAGTATCGGAGAAGAAATCTCCATCCCAATGGATGCGGAATAACATCTCCACATCCTTGGCTTTACATTCCAAACGGAATGATGCGACCATGTCATCTAACAAGTTAGCCATGGTTTCTAGGTCAGCATCTTTAAGTAACTCCCAGTTGTGAAGTAACACTTCACGAACTGAGGGATACATCTTCTCAAGTTTTCCAGCGTAGCAAATCTTCTCGCATACACTGGTAGCACCAGGGCATGAGTAGTTCTTGCCACTAGGCAGACCGAATGTGTTTGCTATCGCTGACCTCTTGCCATTCGGTGTCGCAAGGTTGGTCACCTTTCGGTCGTTAGACCGCTTGAGTCCTGCCATTCTGGTTCTCCTTTCGGTTGGTTGTTGCCGTCTATCTATAAGCACATCTAAAGATGTGCTATCTACCACGCTGTGTAGTCACGGATATGTTGGTCATCTGCGTATCGCTTGGCATCTTGCCATGCTGTCTCGCCGTAGAAATACTTAGGTCGTTTGCCTGTTACTTCTACCTTGTAGAAGAAGCCATACTCCACGTCTGCGACGTAGACTTTGGCTGTCTCGTTGCTGTTCTCATGCTCAGTCCACTTGCTTACACTGCGGACAGATGGTCTTCTCATTCTTCCTCCTCTTGTGGATGGTCTTCGTGACATAACTTGCAGGGTTTCCCCCTATAGGAGCGTTCGTCTAGAACTTCGCATGCACCTAGGCAGTAACCGCAGGTGCAA
>CAYVBV010000027.1:6989-13028 GCA_964449745.1 uncultured Polynucleobacter sp.
TTGATACTGCTAATCACATGATTAGCAATGAGTTGGTGGGCATAATTGCCAGTCAGTAGCATCTGGCGCACCAGTAAAGCGGCTACATCTGACACTCTGTCTTCGACAGCATCTGCCATCTGGTCAACCAGCACATCCCACTCTTCGCGCAGGTATGTGGTAGTTGCTACTAGGTCACAGCCCATAGATTTGACATCATCTACGAGTCGGTTCCATGATTCTTGGTCATTCTCAATGACCAATAGCCAGTCCATTGCGAACTGTGTTGCTCCGAAATTGCTTTCTTCGCTCATTAGTATTCACATCCTTTACAGTCGGGGCGAAGGCAGTCACCGCAGGTGATGACTGCCTCAGCCGATTGGTTGGTTTCATTGGTCAACGGATTGCCGTTTCCCAGTGGCTATCTAAATCAGCAGACCTTTGGTCTGCTAAATAAACACGCCAGTCACGGTCGCGTCGTAGTGCTCCGAGCATTAGCCCAGTTAGGAATGACATAGCCAGGAGGCTAGCCAGGATAATTGCTAGTGCTGTATCGTTGCTCATTGGTATTTCCTTTCTGCCGTTCGGTATTTCCGATTCGACTCGACACTATAAGCAGACCTACGGTCTGCTATCTTGAGATGCGTGTACGAGCTGTCAATTGCCCATCCGCTATCACCCGCGATACATACGGGTAACACGCCTGCGTGTATGTCGCTACATGTGGGGTGTGTTCGTCATGTGTAATCACGTTATGTGACATGACGACACGCCGTATTTACGCTCAGCGGTCAGGCTGAATTTGACATGTGGGGAGCATTCCTGTAGTATTCTCCTCAACGCCGAGCATTCGGTTCGGCTCAATGACGAAAGGCAAGACAATGGCTACAGCATGGACACACGACGATTTACTTGTAAATCTCAAGGCTGAAGTTCAGGAAGTAAAACATTCATACGGGGTCCCATCATTGGACCACGTGCCTGATTGTGAGTTGGTTCCCCTACAGTTCGCGCAGGTAGGTGACCTAGTTCCACTAGGTAAGGGTCGCGTAGGTATCGTGTATGACATCAACGAGAATCGCGGGGTCGCTGAGTTCGCGGTCGTGACATCCACGCTCCGCGTAGTAATGAAGAGGATTTCACTATGAGTGGTTATCACGGATGGTTCACGGGCGCGTGGGTCTGCGATATATGCGGAGCCCTGTGTGAGTGTGACACTGAAAACGCTCAGTAGATAGTCAGCGGTCGCCTCTCTCTCACACACAGTGGGGGAGGGGCTACACGCGTAGGAAACAATGATTTTCCGTGGGGCAGGGGGCAACCTCTGCCCCTTTTTTGTGCGTCCGCCCTTACGCACCCCAGGGTTTTTTAACCACACCCCCCACCCACCCCCCACTATCTGCTAAAATATTTTCACCAGAAACATAGCTCTGACCAGCACTTTTGTTAAACCAAGAAAAAAAGTTTGATTTACCTCTTGAAACACGCCGACGCTCTAGCCCCCTATATAAGTGTAACGGCGAAGTTCCACTGAGCCGTAAACGGCAGGCTAAATGCCTGCCGAGATTACTTATATGCTTTGGTGGGGATACCTTTGTCCAGACCCCTGTGGACCCCTACAGACCCTGGAGATGACTTGGAAAGAAACTTAACCCCTGAAGAAGCCAGAAAAGAATTAATCAGCTTGGTACGCCAAGGGCGCACCATCGCTGATGCCCTGAAGGTTATTGGTCGCTCTCGCTCTTGGTATGATACCCAACGGCGCGAAGCTGAAGGCTTCGCTGCCTATGTAGATAATGCTCGGTTTAGAACTCAAGACCTGGCTGAAGACGCTCGCTCTGGTCTAAACGACTTCGCGAGCTTTTCTGAGAAATACCTGGGAGCCAAGGTATGGGACCACATGCTTAATGTGGTCGATATGTTGGAAGGTAAAGAACCTCGCTGGGTACACCCAGCTATGACTTACGAAAAAGGGTCGGCGGGCTTATCCCGCCTCTTGGTAAACGTTCCACCGAACCATGCCAAGACCATGACCATCACAATTAACTACGTGACCTACCGCGTAGTAAAGAACCCCAACATCAACGTAATCGTAATTTCCAAAACTCAAGAGCAAGCCAAGAAGTTCTTGTACGCTATCAAGCAAAGACTGACCCATCCTCGGTACGCTGACTTACAAGCTGCCTTCGGACCAGCAGATGGCTACAAAGCAACCGCCGACATGTGGTCGGCTAACAAGATTTATCTGGGCGGAGATGTCCGCGAATCAGATGCTAAAGACCCAACCGTTGAAGCTATCGGTATGGGCGGTCAAGTCTACGGAGCACGTGCCGACTTAATCGTACTAGACGACGTAGTGACGTTGTCTAACTCCAATGAATGGGCTAAGCAACAAGAGTGGATTCGGCAAGAAGTTGCCTCCCGTCTTCCACCAGGTGGGGGTCAGCTTCTTGTTGTTGGAACCCGCGTTGCAGCAGTAGACCTTTATAAAGAATTACGTAACCCACAACATTACACGGACGGAATCGTTCCGTGGTCATATTTGTCCATGCCTGCCGTATTAGAATACGCAGACAAGCCAGAGGATTGGAAAACCCTCTGGGCTAAGTCAGAGCAACCACTTACTGAGGATGATACCCCAGATGAGAATGGCTACTTCGACCGATGGACTGGACCGCGTCTAACAGCGGTCCGTAACGAGGCTGGTCCATCCAAATGGTCTTTGGTTTACCAGAATCTCGATATCGCAGAAAATGCAATCTTCGACCCGATATGCGTCAGAGGCGCAGTAAATGGAATGAGAAAAGCGGGTGCGTTGGTTGCAGGCGCTGCAGGTCATCCTGATAATGCACAGAACTTTTATCGCGTTATTGGTATAGACCCAGCGATGTCTGGTGACACCGCAGCAGTTGCTTACGCAGTTGACCGAAGAACACACAAGCGCTATGTCATGGACGTTTACGTCATGAGCAGCCCCACACCTTCGGCAATTCGAAATCTGATTCGAGAATGGACCGATGCGTATAAACCGCATACCGTTATCGTTGAGTCAAATGCCTTCCAGCTTTTCTTGACCCAAGACGAGGAGATTAGAAACTTCTTGTCAACACGCGGTATTTCATACCGCCCTCACTACACAGGTAATAATAAACAAGACCCAGAGTTTGGTGTAGCTTCTCTGGCTCCGTTGTTTGGAACTGTCACTAAACGTGATGGCAATAACAACAACACGAAGCATGCTGGTGACAACATGATTGAGTTACCAGACTCTTCGAGAAATGAACACGTAAAGAAACTGATAGAACAATTGGTTGTTTGGCAACCAGGAGTACAAGGCAAGAAACTTAAGATGGACGCTGTAATGGCGCTCTGGTTCTGCGAAATTGTAGCCCGTGATGTTCTACTAACTTCTTCAAATGTACCAAGCTTCCTTAAGAACGAGTTTACCTCTTCTAAGGCAATTGAAGATAGGTACATTATTAACCTAGATGATTTAGCTGCTAATCAGCGAATAGCGAGATTGTGATAATGAGAGAACTTGTATATGCATATGAGCAATTAAAAGCTCGTAATGCCGAGCGCGATAAGCGTATGCGCGACGTTGCTATGGTCCGTGCAGGTAATGCCGACCAAGTATTTCGCGGTTTGTTCCCAGAGGGAACATGGTCAAAGCCTATTATCGCCAACCTTATTGACGTGGTTGCTCGTGATGTTGCTGAGCAGGCAGGTGTTCTACCTACCATAACAGCAGCTGGAGATTCATCATTAGATGATAACCAGCGAACCAAGGCGGATAAAAGAACGAAGATTGCGAATTACTACGTCGCAGCTTCACGTCTTGGAACAGAGCTACTGCGTGGCGCAGACCAGCTTGGAACATACGGTTTCTGTGTATTCCGTGTTGAACCAAACTTCAAAGAAAAAAGACCGCATATCCATGTTGAAAACTCCATGGGTGCGTATTTCGATACAGACAGGTTCGGGGAAGTATCTGTCTATTGTCGTTCGTATTATCGTAAAGCTGGCGATTTAGCAGCTAAGTTCCCTGAAGTAGCAGACAAGATTCTAGTTACCAGTGCGTTCGGTCAGAAAGCTGATGAGAACCAACTACTTGAAGTAGTTCGCTGGACTGACAAGAACCGCACTATAATGTTCGTGCCAGACCGTGGAGGTGTTGTACTTGCCGAAACACCAAACAAGATTGGTCGAGTCCCAGTTGCGATTGCTCAGCGTCCTTCGCTTGATGGCGAAGTCCGAGGCTCATTCGACGATGTTCTGCCAGTGTACGCAGCAAAAGCGCGTCTTGCTTTGCTCACTATGGAGGCTGTCCAAAAGTCTGTTGAAGCTCCTCTTGCTCTTCCCACTGATGTTACTCAGCTTGCCGTTGGTCCTGATTCGGTCATCCGTTCGAACAGTCCTGAGAAAATACGTCGTGTAAACCTAGACGTACCACAGTTTGCATTTGCCGAGAACAATGTTCTAGCAGATGAAATGAAACTAGGAACTCGCTTTCCTCAAGCTCGTGCAGGACAAGCTGAAGGTTCTATCGTTACTGGTCAAGGTGTCAAGGCACTTATGGCTGGATTCGATTCACAAATCAAAGTTATTCAATCAATCCTTGGTGAAGCAATTGGAGAAGCTATCTCTATTGCGTTTGCAACCGATGAGGTTTACTTCGCTGATTTATCTCGTGAAGTATCTGCAACAGCCAATGGCGTTCCATACAAATTAAAATACAAACCATCAACCGATATCAACGGCAACTACGGTGTAACAGTTGAATACGGTTTGATGGCAGGACTTGACCCTAACCGCGCATTGGTATGGGGTCTACAAGCACGTGGCGATAAGCTCATTTCACGAGGAATGCTACGTCGCAATCTACCAATTTCGCTCAACGCTGGAGAAGAAGAGCGAGCAATTGATATTGAGGAAATGCGTGACAGCCTAAAGGCTTCTATGGCGCAGCTTGCACAAGCGATACCAATGATGGTTACGCAAGGTCAAGACCCAATGTCACTTGTTGAAAAGATGGCAACCGTTATCGATGAACGTAAAAAAGGAACTGCTCTTGAAGATGCAGTAGCTAAAGCGTTCAAGCCAGAACCAGCACCACAAATGCCCGAAGCGCCAGAGATGGCACAGCCAGGGGCTCCTGAAGCACCAGGTGGCGGTATGCCACAGATGCCACAGGGTAGACCACCGATGCAAGAACTTCTTGCAGGTCTTACTGGTTCAGGTAATCCAGTACTCGCAGGTCGAGTAACTCGTCAAATCCCAGCATAACAAGGAGAAGAAAATGGCATTTGGAAAGCAAGGAAAAGCTGCAAAGGCTCCAGTACATCCAGGACACCAGGGCAAGAAGAATGGTGGCAAGGGTGTTGGACTTGGTCAAGTAGCAAAGCCTGCTGCTGTAAAAGGCATCAAGGGCAACAACAACAAGCTTAAGTAAAGGATAGCAATGGCGAAGAAGGGTAAATCACCCAGGAAGTTCCGCCAAGCTAGAGCAGCTGCTAAACCCGCTGCAAAAGCAGCATTTCCTGGAAAAGTAAAAGCGTATCGTAAAGACATTACAGGCAAACTATCTGCTGAAGATAGAATGGCTCTTAAGGAAATGTCAGATACTGCCAAGAAAGAACTTGGCAAAAAAGCATATCTCAGCAAAGCTGATTATGAAGCGACTCAAAAAGCTGCACGTGAGAAGTTCCGCGAGTCAATGCGTGAAGAAGGATTATATCCTGAAAAGAAAAACGCACCTGCTAAGAAAGCTGCTGCCAAGAAAGCTGCAGTTAAGAAGCCAGCAGGAATGACACCTCGTCAAGAAGCTGCTTTGCAACGTAGTGTTAAAAAAGAAGACCGCAGAATGGCAAAGCTTCGCGCTGCTGACCCAGCAAAATTTGATGCTCGCGAAAAAATTGCAACTGATAGCAAATTAACAGCTAAGCAAAAATTCAAGGCTATCGAAAAAGTTGGCAAAACTGCAAAGCCAAAGCCAGCTGAACCTGCAAAGTCAGGCAAGTATCTTGAAATGCAAGAAGCAAAGAAGATGACTCGTGCTGA
>CAYVBV010000027.1:13128-17111 GCA_964449745.1 uncultured Polynucleobacter sp.
AAAGCTGCTGCACCAAAGCCAGCACCAAATGTTTCTAAAGCAACTACACCTGCTGCTAAGCGTGTAACGCTTGCAGACCTAAAGAAGAACGAGGCTAAAGGTTTACAAGAAGCTAAGGCTCGCGTTGCTGCTAAAAATCAAGCTTTGGCAAATTCAGCTAAAGGTAAGACTCAAACTCCGACAGCTGCAAAAGCAAAAGCGACAGCAAAGCCAGAAGGAAAAGCACCTGTAAAGAAGGCTGCTGCTCCTAAGAAGTATGCTAAGACACGCGGTCTTATTAAAGGTGGAGCTGCTGCTGCTGTAGCAGGCGAAGCCGTTAGCATGCTAAAAGGTTCAACTGCTAAGGATGCTAAAGAAATCAATCGTCTTCGTGCAAAGCTAGCTGCAGCTAAAGGACAGAAATCTCCTGGAGCTTTATCTAGACTTAAAGAAGGTCTTGGTTCTGAAGTTGGTCAAATAGCTTCTCTTGCATCTATGGGCATTGTTGGTAAATCACGTCGTCAACGTATGGATGAGTTGAACAAGCAGATTGCTAAAGCAAGCAAAACTAAGCAACTTCGTTATGGTAAAGATGGTTCATCTCTTGTACCAGGAACTAAAGCATACAAGGCTGGTTCAAAGACAAAGCCAGCATATACAAAGACAACTCAGCCAACTGGCGGAGGGTCTACAACAAAAATTAGCGGAACATATACCGTAAAGAAAGGCGATACCTTGTCAGGTATTGCTAAACAAGCTGGAGTATCTCTTTCAGATATTCGCTCAGTGAATCCAAAGCTTATGAAGAATAAGAAGTACAAGCAGGGTTCAATGATTTGGTCAGGCACAAAGGTAAAACTTCCAAAGAAATAGGTAATTAAATGTCAATGATGCAACCTTCGGGTCCAGGAAAGTTCGCAAAGCGAACAGACCGCCAGGGCGCTAAGCGACTTCCTGACGCTGGTTATGGCGAACAAAAGGAATTCCAGAATATGCAAGCTGGCGCACCAATGGCAAAAGCACCTACTCAAAGAATGCCAATGGGTGGAAATCCATTAGGCAACATCATACCTTTAACAGCGCCCTCCCAGCGTCCAGGGGAACCTGTGACTGCTGGGGTGGACGCTGGTCCAGGTCCAGGTAGAGAAATCCTTGGGCTCAAGTCACCAACAGAAACAACATTACAAGATTTGTCGAAGCTCGCTAAGTACATGCCGTTGATGATGCAGTATGCAGATTCACCGCAGTCTTCGGGAACCATGAAAGCTTTTGTTAGATATTTACGGAGTCAACAGGAATGAAGATATTCAAGAAGTTCGAGGAAAACCTTGAATACCTTGGGTTCGAAATGGCTCCGTTGGCATGGGATATTGCAAAAATCCGCTTTGAGTCCGACGATGACCGATATGCATTATTAGAGGAATTGACGGCTAAAGAGGAGGTCACACCGAATGTCACTAACGGAATGGTGGAATGACCCAACTATCGTCGGTGATTCACCTAAGCCACCTAAAACATCTAAGGTAGATAAGTTTAAGAAAAACAATATCGATGACGGAACTAAAGTCGGCGGTATTGAACAAGCTGTTATTCCAAAAGTAGCTGGCGCTATTGAGTCAGCAGGCAAGAAGCCAGTGCTTGGCAGGATTATTAATCCTGCAATGGATTGGCTTGGCTTTATTGGCGAAAAGATTGTACAGCCAGTAACTCAAACAGTTTCTGCTGCATTGCTTACACCACAAGCTATGGCAGCAGGTAAAGGTGGAATAACTGAAAGCTATCGCTATGCCCAAAAGAAAGCTAAAAAGATTTCTATGGGTCAGGCGCTTGCTGGCGCAGTTGGCAAAGTAACCTCACCCGTATTGGGTCAAGTTAGTGAAGCTACATTCTTACAAGAAGACTTTGATATCTTTGACAAGAAGCAAAGAGATAAAGCTTTTCGTGATGAGTGGGCAGGTATCTTTGCATCAGGTGTAACAGACTTAGCGCTTGCAGCGCTTGGTACTAAAGGCGCAGGATTTGCTGTACGTACTGGAGCTAAGAAGGTTGTAGGTCCAAAGCGTCTTGTAACAACAGACGACATGGATACCTTCCGTGCCGAACTAACTGATGTCGTAGAACAACAGAAGCTACCAGTTGAGCAGCGTACTAAGACTGGTCTTACCGTATTAGTAGATGATGCTGTAAAAGAAACAGACCTGACAAAGCTTGCAGCTAACCCGCTAGTTTCTGAAACATCTAACCCATACCGTACCGCAACTATTATTTCTCGTCTTGATAGTCACCAAGATGTCGCAGATTACTTGCTCGCAGAACGCGGAGATACCGCTGCATTCCAGCGTTTCTTTGACCGCCGTCCGCTAGAAGCAGACCATCTAGACAACTATGGAATTAAAGATTATTCACCAATTGATAACTTCGCTAACATCGGTATCGATAAGTTAGCTCCTGAGCTTACAGCTCGTTATCAAAAGATTATTGATGCTAAGAAAGCTGAAGACCCTAACTTTGCTAGAGCATTAGATGACTTCATGACCAAGGCTCGTGACGGTGTCATTGAGTCATATCGTCCAGGACGATACGCAGCACTTGAGCAGATTGGCTTAGCCAAGAAAAAGATACAGAGTCAAGCACTATTTGGTGACTTGAAAATGTTTGGTCAAGATGCTGATGGTGGATGGAAGACTCAGGTCTACCAGTCACGTACATACGATAGAGCTATCCGCGTTATTGCATGGACTGGCTCAGGTCGTCCACAAGGTTACATCAACATCTCTAACCCACGTAAGTTTGAAGCGTCTAATGATTTGCTATCAGACCTAAACCGCTTACAGTTCCTTAAAGGAGAAGAAGGAACTAAGTTCAAGCGTGACATGGTCAGCATGTATCTTGATGCACAAAGCGACACGCAACGTGCATTGGTTCTTGGTCGTATCGAGCAGATGACGCTAGAGCGTCTAGCTCGTCATTATGGTATTACAGAAATGCAAGATGTTCGCAGCGCACAAGATGCTGTTAAGCGAATCAATCTATGGCATAAAAAGTTAAGTGACCAACGCCAGTCAATCAAGGAATATGCTGTTAAGAACGGTTTGATTCCAGATGAAGATGGCGGAATTAATATACAGAATTTCTTGTCACCTGCCAACGAAGCTCAAAACATTCCGATGCTTGACTTCCGCAGATTAGAAACTGAAGTTATCTTTACTGCTCGTCGCATTGCTGGTAAGGGCGCAAAAGTTTCTGACCCACAATATTACGGAGCAGTTGCGTCTCGTGGCGCAATGAGCCTTGGTCAAGTTTTAGATTTCGGTAACATGTTATTCAGCAACTTAAACTTGTTACGCCTTGCCTACATTCCAAAGAACTCAATGGTAGACCCGTTTGCTCGTGCAAGCATGGCTCTTGAGTCAATGGAGCTTGTCAAGAATGCTATCCCAGCAACTGACAATGTCATCTACAACACAAGCCTTTTAGGTGAGCGGTTCAAGAAGTTTGTTCCTGGTTCTCCTCAAGCACAGGCTCGTAAAGCAGCTAAGTCTGCACAGTTCCGTGTTGAGAAGTACCGTGCTGACCTAGAGCCAAAGATTACAGCTTGGGAAAAAGCTGTAGCTAACCATGACGCGCTTGATTCTCAGTTAGCAAAGCTAACCAAGCAACGTGACAAGATGAAAGCTAAGGCTCTTAAAAGCACAGACGCTGAAGTCCAAACTAAATACTACGAGCTTGAAGATAATATAACCAAACTTGAGCAACAGGTTGTTGCTGCATACGATGAGATGGGTCGCCTTGGCGACCAGGTCAATGGTCTGTCACAGTTGATTGAACGTGAACGTGGCGACTGGATGGAGTGGGCTTCTACACAACAGAACCTGCGTCAAAAGAAATTACTTGGTCAAGAAGGTGAAACCATTGAAGTTAATGGCAAGACCTATAGTATCCAAGGTTTAGCTGACCCTAATGTTCGTGGCGCTAGCGCTTACATGACAGAGATTGACACCGCT
>CAYVBV010000027.1:17211-18491 GCA_964449745.1 uncultured Polynucleobacter sp.
CGACTCCGCGTTGAAGAACGCTGGGGCGAAGATATGGAAGGCTGGGTTCAACAAACTAGGGACAAGCTTGAAAAGATGTACCCTAGCGAAGACCTTCGCAAAATTATTGTAGAACGTAAAGTTAGCTATCAAGAAGTTGACGCAGCATTGTATGGTCGTACCGACCTACTGCCAGAGATAGATGGTCCATCATTATCGCTTTCTGGATTAAATGAAGCTGGACAAGCAATGGCTAAGGTTGCTGGATTAACAGATGCAGCATGGCGATTATTGGCATTGTCTGAAACTAGATTAGTACGTAACCCGCTCTTCTTGTCATATACACGTGATGAGATGAAGGTACTTATCAACGCAGCACAACGTGCTGGGATTGATGTATCTGATGCAGTGGTCAATAATGAAATTCGTCAGATTGCATACCGTAAAGCACTGACACGTGTAGAAGAAACTTTATATTCATCTCGTCGTCTAACCAACGGTATGTACACCGCTCGTTATGCAATGAGCTTCCCCTTGGCTTTCTTTAACTCACAGGCTGTGGCTCTTCGCCTCATGGCAAAGAACCCAATGAACGCCTACTGGTACAACAGCATCACTCAGGCTTTTGATAAGTACGAGGCTTACGAGGACAAAGACGGCAATACCTACGCCTCTATCAAGGATGTTCCAGATGGGGTCCAGGTATCTGTCAAGTACCCATTACCGTTCGGTGTTAAGCTACCAAAGGGTCTTCAGGACACCCTGAAGCCTTATACAGACCCTCGTGGTGGTGGGGTTAGGTTTAACCCTAAGCAGCTTGAGTTCATGGTCGCAGACCCATCTATCTCCTGGTTCGGCACTGCTGTGTTATCAGAGATGATTGATAAAGGGTTCAGCACTCCGCTATGGAAGATGCATGGCGAGGATATTGCTATGGCGCTGCGAAGCAGCCTAGGCGATGACGTATACGAATCAAGCATTCTTTACGGCGGATACCCAACCGAAGGTAAGGGCATTGTCGGAAAAGTAGGCAACACAATGTTGCCTGGATATATCCAGTCATTATTAAATGCTGCTGGAATTAAAAGAAACGACAGATTCACAGACGGTGCTTACGCTCAATACCGCAAAGGTTTCTCTGACTGGGTAGCTAACGGAAGAGTTGGAAATCCTCCAACCATGGATGATGCTATTAAAGCAGAAGGCAACATGTCTTTTATCCGTACCATTGTTCAGTTCGCTGCTCCTATATCAGCAAGCTTTGACCCAGTAACCCGCGCTGCTACTGCATATTATGCAGA
>CAYVBV010000028.1:0-18147 GCA_964449745.1 uncultured Polynucleobacter sp.
AAATCTTCTACGGTCGTGGTCGCCATGCGAACCCCTTATGAATCAGTTAAACCAGTGTGCACGAGCTTTCATAATGAGAGCTTTTGCGTCTTCTTCGTTGACGCCAGTCATTTCAACCAACTCATCAACAGCCAATTCCGCGAGATCATCACGAGTATGAACATTTCCTTCTGCCAATTTGGCCACCAAGTTTGTTGTCATACCTTCTAAGCTACGCAAGTCTTGCGATACCTCCTCAACACGCTCTTCTTTTGCCAACTCCATGGTCAACAATGAGTCACGCGCACGAGTACGCAATTCGTTCACAGTGTCCTCATCAAATGCATCAATCTCTAGCATTTCTGACAAAGGCACATATGCCACTTCTTCCAAACTATTGAAACCTTCTTCAATCAAAATGTCGGCAACCTCTTGGTCAACGTCCAATTTCTCCATGAACAAGGCACGAACTTTTTCTGACTCTTCCTCAGTTTTCTGAGCAGATTCCTCTGGAGTCATGATGTTGATGTGCCAACCAGTCAACTCACTGGCCAATCGAACGTTTTGGCCACTCCGGCCAATTGCAATCGCCAAGTTTTCTTCATCAACCACCACATCCATGGCGTGCTTTTCTTCATCCACCACAATCGATTGAACCTGTGCCGGTGCCAATGCACCAATCACAAATTGTGCAGGGTCTTCAGACCACAACACGATATCCACAGCCTCACCTGCCACCTCGTTACGAACAGCTGTGACACGTGTTCCACGTACACCTACGCAAGTACCAATCGGATCAATACGCTTGTCGTGAGCAACAACAGCAATCTTTGCACGAATACCAGGATCACGAGCGGCGCCCTTGATCTCTAATAAACCCTGCTCCATTTCTGGAACTTCGTTTTCAAATAATTTGATTAAAAATTCAGGCGCAGTGCGTGACAATTCAATTTGTGGGCCACGAGCTTCACGGTCCACTTTCAAAATAAAACCACGCACACGGTCACCGCTACGTAAATTTTCCTTTGGAATCATCTGATCACGGCGCAATAACGCCTCAACGCGACCTGATTCAATAATCAAACCATTTTTGTCCGCGCGCTTCACAGTACCGGTCATGACGTTTTCGCCACGCTCAAGGTAATCATTCAAAATTTGCTCACGCTCAGCATCACGAATGCGCTGCAAGATTACTTGTTTGGCAGTTTGTGCACCAATACGGCCAAAAGCAACTGATTCCACCTGCTCTTCAATGTAATCACCGACTTCAATATCAGCAATTTGCTCTTTCGCCTCAAATGAAAGAATCTCTTTATCAGGCTCCTGCAGACCTGCCTCATCAGGCACCACCAACCAACGGCGGAATGTTTCATATTCGCCAGTATTGCGATCAATCGCTACCCGAATATCCACATCTTCTTCGTAACGCTTCTTGCTTGCAGAGGCCAAGGCCATCTCAAGAGCTTCGAATACGATATCTCGTTCAACATTCTTCTCGCGTGCTAATGCATCAGCTAGCATGAGGACTTCACGACTCATGATTTTCTTCCTTTGAAATCAACTACGGGAACCAACCGAGTTTTCTCAACCTCGGCCAGAGTAAATTCAAACATTGCCTCGCTGCCATCTGTGTTTTTAATTAACAGACCCAACTTGGCATCAATAGAATCAGCGTCACCACTGATCAAGCCCTGCAAAACACCTACATAATTCTTTCGGCCAGCATGTGCAACTCGCAATTTAACGTTTGCTTCCAAGCCCATGAATCGGACATGGTCAGCAACTGTCTTTACAGGTCGGTCCAAGCCTGGTGAAGAAACTTCCAATCGATCGTAGTTAACGTTATCTACAGGCAAGCTGTAATTCAGATGACGGCTCACTTTTTCACAATCAGTAATATCAATTGGGCGATCAAAATCAATGTTTTCAATCGTGACGCGCAACAAACCTCGACCTTCTCGTTCTATATCAACGAGCAGGTAACCCAGGCTCTTAAGAGCATCAGCAATCAAAACTTGTTCGTTCGCCATCGACTATTACGTTTCGTTTCACCAAAAAAAAATGGGCATATAGCCCATATTCCTAAACAAAAAGAACATGCCCGACCTACGTTGAACGCAACTTTAGCCGGAACTACTAAACGTTTGAATTATATAAGAACTTAACTAGACTGCCAAGTCATACCCCCTCAAAAAGGGGTGAATTTAGGTCTGTTTTGAGTATTTTTTGCCAAATTTACCACCTGGTTTACCTCCAGATGAGCGATTTTGACTTGAACCTGAACGACCTGAGCCATGCCCTGAACCCTTTTTACCAAATTTCTGACCTGAACGAGGTTTATCAGCGCCACCACCAAATGCACTACCATGGTGCACCCCCGCTTGACTGTCCTCATCTCGTCTTTGACCAAATCCACCGGATCGACCACCTTGACCAGGCTTTCCTCGACCACCACCATTTTTACCTTTGAATTTGCTTCCACGGTCATCAGCATGACCCTGTGCAAATCGATTGGCATTCGACGCTTGTCTTAGGGCATCTTTTGAACCCCAGTAAGACACCGATGTTTGCATCGGGTCAGGTTGACCGCCAGAAAATTCTCGTTGTTGACCTCGCTGACCACCCTCTCTAGGGTCACGTCGCTGTTTATCACCCATGCCCTGAGGAACTTTTAATCCAGCCATTTTCATGAGTTGTACAACTTGATCCGTTGGCACCTCCTCCCAACGACCACGTCGTAATCTTGGGGGCAATACAAACAAACCATAACGGGTTCGAATCAAGCGCGAGACAATGTGCCCAACAGCTTCAAACATTCGACGCACCTCTCGATTGCGACCTTCAGTCAAGGCAACGTGGTACCAACGATTAGCCCCCTCGCCACCACCACTGACCAAACGCAAGAATTTAGCGACGCCATCGTCGAGCTGAATACCTGTCTTTAATAACTTCTCTTGCTCAGGCTCCAAATCTCCCAGGATACGTGCTGCGTACTCACGCTCTACACCATAACGAGGATGCATCAGGCGATTCGCTAACTCACCAGAAGTGGTAAATAAGAGTAATCCTTCGGTATTGAAGTCTAAGCGCCCCACCGCAATCCATCGACCTTGTTTGGCTTTAGGCAAACGATCAAATACTGTTGGACGACCTTCTGGGTCTGATTGACTCACAATCTCTCCAGCAGGCTTGTGATACAAAATGACGCGTGGTGGCTTGGTTTGAATCTTGCGATGAACCATCTTGCCATTGATTCTGACTTGATCAGTAGGTCCTACACGTTGTCCAATATGAGCAGGCATGCCGTTCACTGAGACACGACCTTGAATGATCAAATCTTCCATGTCTCGGCGTGAACCCATACCAGCATCGGCCAATACTTTGTGTAACTTGACCGTGTCCTCGTCAAAACCTTCCTCATCTACATCATCTAGATCAGACCAAACTTCATCGCGCAAACTCAAAGGCAGTTCATCAACACTGGAGAACTGCAAACCTGCGATAGCCTGCTCTTGCGATTCGGATGATTCTTTCTCTTCAGCCTCAGGGGTTTCAGCTTCTAATTCAGCGAGGGTTTGTGCCACCATATCATGGGTGACCTCAGGCTCGACTTCTGGCGCATCCAAAGTGGCATCAAACTCACCAGAAACTACTGAAGCAAACAAAGCTTGGCTTTCTTCACTCACAGGGCTCGTCTTTGCTTCCTGATGGCGCTCTGGGTGACGAGATTGCTGAGGTCGATCACCTTTGCGAGGACGATGGCCACGTGGGCGCGTTGCATCAGATTGACCTTCGATGCCAGCATCAGGAGATTGACCAGCTTCATTGACTACCGGCTCCCCAGTCAAAGGATCAACGGTGGAAGTTTTTTCACCACGGGGACGGAATTTACCGCGCCCTTTATTGAATGGACCACGCCCATATTTTTTAGGTCTGCGCTCGCCACCCTCTGAATCTTGCTCGGCAGATTCTCGCGCTGGAAGGTCTTGATTGCCTGATTGACTGGATTCCACAGGAGGAATTGGCTGATCAGATTCGAATTCTGGATGGGTCATTGTGTTTCTTTATTTGAATCAAGGTCATCTTCTTCAGATGATTGGCTTGCCTCGGTTGAATCAGGCGATGGTGTATCAGTGACATCAATCACCTCACCAGGAGGAACATCGCCCTCAAACTCGATGACTCGTTGAGCCACAGATTCTGCTTGGGCAGCAGCATCCTCCAACATAGGAAGTTCTTGCAAAGTGGTCAAACTTAAATCATTTAAAAACTGACGGGTGGTTGCATATAAACCAGGACGACCCACTGTTTCCTTATGACCAACCACTTCAATCCAACCACGATCTTCTAATTGCTTAATGACGTTAGAACTGACGGTCACACCACGAATTTCTTCAATTTCACCGCGAGTGACAGGCTGTCTGTAGGCAATGATGGCCAAAGTTTCCATCACCGCTCTGGAATACTTCGGTGGCTTTTCTGGGGTCAAGCGATCTAAATATTCGCGCATCGCCAAGCGACTTTGGAAACGCCAACCGGTGGCTAACTCTAACAACTCCATACCTCGAGACTCCCAATCAGATTGCAATTGAGCCAAAGCCTCATTGATTTCAGGAGCCTCGATTTCTTCGATGAATAAACGACGCAAGTCGTTCATGGTCATGGGTTGGTCTGCACATAAAAGTGCAGTTTCAAGCACCAGCTTGAGCTGTTCTGGAGTCATAAATTTAAAAAGGGAAACTAAATATATATTTGGGTTAAGGATGACTGGCTCATAGACACCAGCAATCACATCATTATTTTTTTAACCGACTAGGTAGGCATTGTAATTCAAAGTTGAGCCAATGCAAAAACCGCCTTTTAAAAGTGCATCAGGCAAGGTCAAGGCACGATACAAACCGAAGAAACCGGTAAAGGCCATCAAGCCTGCAGCCAAGTATCGAGCCCAGGCTTGATGCCCCCAACCTGCTAGCCTGGCCGAGAATCCTGATATCAACAACAAGTTGGGCAAAGTTCCCAAACCAAACGCCAGCATCAACAAGGCTCCAGAGAGTCCATCTCCAGACAGAAAAGCCAAAGGCAAAACGCTATATACCAGCCCGCAAGGAACCAAACCCCAGATCATGCCTACTAGAAAATGGGGTCGGGAACCTTTTTTTTGCAGTAGTTGAGTGATTTTTGCCCATAATTTGGCAGTTTTGGTGTTTAACCAAACCTCCCAAGTACTTGTTTTTGCTTTACTTTGTGTCAACACTCGATAGGCTTGATACAAAAAGATCATTGCCGCCATGGCAAATAAAAATCTTTGCACTGGCATCCAACCCTGTTGCCAAAGAGGCAAACCAATGGCCCCTGCCAGAGCTCCAAGCAATACATACGTCAACACACGACCGAAATGCGTTAAAAATTGCTCATAAATTAAGCGCGATTTGGGAACCAACTCAACACTGGGGGCTTGAGTGGAGATTTGATGACGATCTGTTTTATTTAAAGGAAATTCTTTTTTTGCACGCTCTAGACCTGCGGCAATCCCTCCGCACATCAAAGCACAATGCCAGCCACTGACCAATGCTCCGATGAATATCGTCAAAAATAAAGCTGTGGTGACCATACTTACTGGGATTTCCTAAGTGGCATTGTTAAGGGCGAAGTTATAGAATAGTATCAATATTGATATCTAAACCTTGATATAAAACAAATATTCATGAATCGCATCACGACTGACTCCTCAAATAAATGCTCCACTTGCGTTTTGGGACAGTTTTGCCTGCCTGTTGGCTTGTCTAATGAAGATATTGATAAAGTCGACACCTTAGTCACAGAAAAAATTCGACTCAAAAAAGGGGATGCGCTTTATCGTCAAGGCGAACCATTGACCGCGGTATACGGAATTAAGTTTGGCACCTTAAAAACGGAGTACGCCCTTCCCGATGGTCGCGAGCAAATCACGGGCTTTCATTTGCCTGGAGAAATGTTGGGCTTAGATGGTATTGGTGACAATCATTACCAATCCAATGCGATTGCTTTGGAGGACAGCGAAGCTTGCGTGGTGCGATTTGCTGATTTTGAAACATTGGCAAGACAGATTCCATCATTACAACAACAATTTCATCGCATCTTGAGCCGAGAATTGACTCAAGATCAAAGGCATTTATTGTCATTAGGTAGCTTAAGAGCTGAAGAACGTTTGGCCAGCTTCTTGCTCAACTTGTCTGATCGCTTGGCCGCTCGCGGCTACTCTCCAGTGGAATATCACTTGCGCATGAGTCGTGAAGAGATTGGTAGCTACCTCGGCATTCAGCTGGAAACCGTCAGTCGTTTATTTTCACGTTTCACAGACTCAGGCCTCATTCAAATCAAACAAAGACATATCAAGTTGGTTGATATGAATGGCTTGCTTGAATTGGCCGGCAAGTCCAGTGCCATCCACTGCCCCAATAGTGCCTCTAGTAATTGATGATTGCTAACGCGACTCATTGATTCATCAAAATTTTTAATCAATAAAAAAGCAGCTCATTTGAGCTGCTTTTTCTGATCAAGCTTGCATGAAAACTTGATTGCTTTTAAAGATTTTTAAAGTAAACCACCGTCTGCTTTTTCATTCAAATCGCACACTGAACCTGGCAAGATGTAAATGGTCAACGCACTAGATAAAGCACACAACAACCAAAAAACAAAGAAACCAATGGTGTACACAGCCTCTTTTGATGCATTCAAAGGCTGATCTAAAAAGACCAAATCTTCTGGGTGAACCAAAGTAAAAAATATTCCTTCAGCAATACCACCGACCAAGAATGATGGCCACAAAATCCACATCCATAAACGACACTTCATTTGTTCACCTGTTCAATTTTTAAACCTTGTTTAATAACACCTTCACGAATGGGTTGATCCACATCTTGTGTGAATGCAAACCAAATCGTGATGGCAGCCCCAATAGCACCAACCGCTGGACCACTGATAATTAACCATGGCCACAATTGCTTCCACCACGGCTTATTGTTTGATTGACTAGACATCATAGCCCCCTTTTTTGAATTATCGTGGAACGATAAAACTAGATTTTTCATCCCGCACACGAATTGATTTGGAAGCATTGGGTCCTTCTTCAGTGGCTTCAATATCAAATTGAATCTTATGTGTACCGGTCTTCACATCATCAATCGCCACCCTGACTTTGACAGGGATTAACAGATTACTTGATGGTTTAACGACTAATTCACCAATTTCTTTCCCTTGAGAGCTTAAGATTTGCATGCCAGGCAAGCCTGTGGCAAGCACATTCACTTTCATCGGATTTTCAGAAGAATTCATGATCTGCAAACGATAGACGTTTTCAATCTTCGTGCCCTCAATTTCGCGAGCCAAAGCCCCCCGATCACGCATCACATCGACTCTTAGCGGATTACGTAAAAACACGGATGTCGCAAAAGCAATCAATAAAACTGACATGATGCCGATATAAATCAGCACACGTGGTCTAAAGATATAGTGGCGCGCTTTCTTGTTGTCCATATGCTCCAACATGGCACGCTCAGAGGTATAACGAATCAAGCCTTTGTCATACCCCACCTTGTCCATCACTTGATCACATGCATCAATACAAGCACCACAACCAATACACATGTATTGCAGGCCATCGCGAATATCAATGCCTGTTGGACACACTTGCACACAAATACTGCAATCCACACAATCACCCAAACCTAACTCTTTGTGATTGGCCGCTTTTGAACGACTGCCTCGCGGATCGCCACGAGTCTTATCGTAGGTCACCACAAACGTATCTTTATCCACCATCACGCTCTGGAAGCGGGCATATGGGCACATGTATTTACAAACCTGTTCGCGCATGAAGCCCGCGTTACCCCAGGTTGCAAAGCTATAAAAGAGTAACCAGAAGGCTTGCCAAGGGCCTAAAGTGAATGCGATGACTTCAGCACTGAGCACTTTAATGGGCGTGAAATACCCCACGAAAGTGAAACCTGTCCATAGAGCAATTAAGGCCCACAAAAAATGCTTGGTGAGCTTGATGCGCCACTTTTTAAAACTCCACGGCCACTCTTCACCATCCAAGCGGATGCGAGCAAAACGATCACCTTCGATCTTGCGCTCAATCCACATGAAAATTTCGGTGTAGACCGTTTGCGGACAAGCATAACCACAGAACAAACGACCGGCCACTGCAGTAAATAAGAACAGTGCCAGAGCTGAAAGAATCAGCAGAAGTGTCAAGTAAATAATGTCTTGAGGCCAAAGCACCAAACCAAAGATATAAAACTTACGTGACACCAGGTCGAATAAAACAGCTTGACGATCATTCCATGTGACCCAGGGAAGGCCATAGAACAAGATTTGTGTGGCAAAAATCAAAACCACCCGCCACTTGGCAAAAACCCCACTCACGGAGCGGGGGTAAATTTTGCGTCTTACTTCATAAAGAGAGAGCTCAACTGTATTTTGTGAGCCCTCTTCTGCTAAAAAATCATTGGACATTATTTACTGGCTTTTTCTTTGACGTTTGACAAACCCCAAACATAAGCAGTTAACAAATGAATCTTTTCTGGGGTCAAAATAGTCTCATGAGCTGGCATCATGCCATTGCGCCCTTTTAAGACAGTTTCAGTAATGGTTGCTTCTGAACCACCGTACAACCAAACTTTATCGGTTAAGTTCGGAGCACCCATGGCCTGCATACCTTTGCCATCACTACCGTGACAAGCTGCACAGTTTGCTTTAAAAACTTCAGCGCCACGACCGACTTTGATTTGATCCGCTGCCAAACCCGACAAACTGCGCACATAGTTGGCTACGTCACTAACTTGAGTACTCTCAAGATGAGCAAATGGAGGCATCACACCAGCACGACCACCAATTAATGTCGTCTTGATATCTTGTGGCTCACCACCATACAACCAATCGGTATCCGCTAAATTAGGGAAACCTTTTGAACCACCCGCATCTGAACCATGACACTGAGCGCAGTGATTTAAAAATAGGCGCTGACCCATTTCTTTAGCAGCAGGGTCTGCAGCGACTTGCTTAACGTCCATGCTCATGTATTTTGCATACACAGGCTTTAACTGCTGATTGGCTTGAACCACAGATGCATCGTGTGCACCCGTTGTTGTATAGCCCAAAGTGCCTTTGTACTCACCCATACCTGGATATAGAGTTAAATAAACAATTCCAAAAACACAAGTCAAAAGGAACATCCACATCCACCAACGTGGCAATGGATTATTTAATTCACGTAAATCATCATCCCAAACGTGTCCGGTATCAGCCACAGACCCGTCAGGCTTATAAGTCACATTCGTTTTGCGTTGCGAAAATAATAGATAGATGCACCAAACAATGCCTACGCCAGTCACTAGCGCAATATAAATACCCCACCCACTATTGAAAAAATCACTCATGATTGATCCTTCTTATCGTCCTTCTTGAATTCATCTGGGAGATCAAATGGCAACTGTGCCGATTCATCATTTGCAGTACGACGTTTGGCAGACCAAGCCCACCAAACAATGCCCACAAAAAACACCAAACCGAGGATGGTTGATGTCGCTGATAGATACGGCACGATGTTTTCCATTAGATTCTCTTGTATTTAATTACTGAGCTGCAGTGGTTTTTACAGGATCAACCGCACGACGATTAGTTCCCAAACCTTGCAAATAAGCAATCAATGCGTCTTCTTCAGTTTTGCCCTCAAGCTCCTTAGGACCATTGGCAATTTGCTCCTCTGTATAAGGAACACCCAAACGACTCATGGCTCTCATATGAGCTGAGATATCACCCACATTGCTCGCTGGCGCTTTAGCCAACCATGGATAACCAGGCATGTTCGATTCAGGTACGACATCACGTGGATTGCGCAAGTGAATACGATGCCAATCATCTGAATAACGACCACCCACACGAGCCAAATCAGGTCCTGTTCTCTTTGAACCCCATAAAAAGGGACGATCAAACACTGACTCACCGGCCACAGAATAAGGACCATAACGCTCAGTTTCTGAACGAAGTGTACGAACGTGTTGTGAATGACAACCCACACAACCTTCACGCTGATAAACATCACGTCCAGCCAAACGCAAGGCTGAATAAGGTGTAACACCAGCAGAAGGCGTAGTAGTTGAGTGCTGGAAGAACAATGGCACGATTTGCACCAAACCAGCAATGGCCACCACAAAAATGGTCATCACAATCAACCAGCCAGCATTGCTTTCTAGCGTATTGTGAGAGAAGAATTTTTTATTATCAGACATTGAAATCTCTCCTTATGCTTAGTGAGCTGCTGCCAAGTTGGCTGCTGGAATTGGTGCATCTACAAACTGCTTGTTTTGAATTGTCTTCAAAACGTTGTAGGCCATCACAAACATGCCAGACAAGAAGCACAAGCCACCCAATAAACGAATTGCGTAGAACGGATAAGTTGCTTTAACAGACTCAACGAAGCTGTAAGTCAAAGTGCCGTCTGGCTGGAAGGCTCTCCACATCAAACCTTGCATCACACCAGCAATCCACATGGCGGCGATGTATAAAACTACGCCGATGGTAGAAATCCAGAAATGCAACTCAATTAGCTTCGTGCTGTGCATTTCTTTTTGACCCACCAAGCGTGGAATCAAGTAATACATTGAACCAATCGTGATCATCGCCACCCAACCCAATGCACCAGAGTGCACGTGACCAATGGTCCAGTCAGTGTAGTGAGACAAACTGTTCACTGTCTTGATGGACATCATTGAACCTTCAAAGGTTGACATACCGTAGAAAGACAAGGCTGTGATCAAGAACTTCAAAATAGGATCACGACGCAATTTGTGCCATGCGCCAGATAAAGTCATGATGCCGTTGATCATGCCGCCCCATGATGGTGCCAACAAGATCAATGAGAACACCATACCTAAAGACTGAGTCCAGTCAGGCAAGGCAGTGTGTTGCAAATGATGCGGGCCCGCCCACATGTAAGTGAAGTTCAAAGCCCAGAAGTGAACAATCGACAAACGATATGAGTAGATTGGACGCTCTGCTTGCTTAGGAATGAAGTAATACATCATGCCTAAGAAACTGGTCGTCAAGAAGAAGCCCACAGCATTGTGTCCATACCACCACTGCACCATCGCATCTTGTGCGCCTGAATAAGCTGAATAAGATTTGAATAAGCTGGCAGGCATTTCCAAGTTATTGAAAATATGCAACATGGCAATGGTCAAAATATAAGCACCAAAGAACCAGTTAGACACATAAATATGCTTGGTTTTGCGCTTGATCACTGTACCGAAGAACACCACAGCGTAAGCAACCCAAACCAAAGTAATTAAAACGTCAATTGGCCACTCGAGTTCAGCATACTCTTTTGAAGTTGACATGCCCAATGGCAAAGAAATTGCCGCAGCCACAATCACTGCTTGCCAACCCCAGAAAGTAAAAGCCGCCAATTTGTCAGAAAATAAACGAACCTGACATGTACGCTGCACAATATAGTAAGAAGTAGCAAACAGAGCACTACCACCGAAGGCAAAAATCACCGCATTGGTGTGCAATGGACGCAAACGACCATAGCTCAACCAAGAAATATTCATGGTGATATCTGGCCAGATCAGCTGAGCAGCCAAAATGACCCCTACCAACATACCCACAATGCCCCAAAGCACTGTTACCAAGGCAAATTGGCGCACAACTTTGTAGTTAAAGTTGTCTTGCGTATTACCCACGGCAAATCCCATGGTCTCTCCCTTACTAGCCTATAGGCCGAATTATCCTGAGACGATTTTAGAAAATAAGGGGTAAAAAGACCTTGATATAGGTCAAGTTATGACCGCAAAGATTAATCTTTTGGGTTAAGTGTTTTAGGTGTAGTGGATTTGTCTACGACACCTTGAGATGGTAGGTCTTCATCCATCAAAATTGAGTGGCCTGGCCCTTCTAAATCCTCAAATTGACCACTTTTAACAGCCCAATACAAAATCATCACAATCACAGCAATTACTGCAAGGGACATTGGGATCAGAAGATAAAGACTTTCCATATCAAGAGTCTAACTGATTCAATCTACTGTTATTCAATGAGTGATGGTTATTGATTTTTCTTAAACGCCAAGCATTTAATGTGACCGCCAAAGACGACAAACTCATCCCAATACCAGCAATCCAAGGATTAACCAAGCCCATCATTGCAATAGGAATCGCCACCACGTTGTACACAAACGCCCAAATGAGGTTCTGTCGCATGATGACTTTGGATTTATCCGCAATCTGCAAGGCCTCGGATAGCGGTATTAAAGATTCTGTTGTCAGAACTGCATCTGCTCCAGCCTGAGCCAAAGGTGCACCACTACCCACCGCCACAGAAATATTGGCTTTTGCTAAGAATGGCGCATCGTTGACACCATCACCCACCGCCCAAACCACTTTACCTTCCTTTTGCAAAGCTTCACTGAATGCAAACTTATCCTCTGGTAATGCACCACCCTGATGGTGATGGATACCAAAATACTTTGCCCACCATGCCACAGTTTGCTTGTCATCACCGGACAATAAATGGACTTGAATCCCTCGTTTTTGAACAGCTTGAATGAATTCAGCAGCGCCAGGTCGAGGTGTATCCAGTAAAACAAAGATCGCCAACAAACCTTGTTGATCGCGCAAATAAATCAAACTGGCTTGCTGATATTTTTCAATAGTTTCTATGTTTGGAAGATCCAGCCACTGAGCACTGCCCAATTGATAATGACCTGCTCGCAAACCCTTACCCTGCTCACTGACAGGTTCACTGTCTAATGCGAATGGCGCAATATTTTCTTGTTCAGTAGCATCCAGTAGCGCTAAACCCAGTGGGTGTTTTTGCCCAATTTCCATCGCGGCTGCCAGCGCTAAAACCTGCTCACGTGTCCAGCCTTGTCGAATCTGAATGATGTCTTTTAACTGAGGATGGCCTGTGGTCAGGGTTCCTGTTTTATCAATCACCAAATCAGTGGCCTTGGCTAATGTCTCCATCACATGACCACGCACAACCAATAAGCCCAGTTTTGTGACCGCTCCCTGCGCTGCCGCCATGGCTGCAGGAGTTGCTAAGGACAAGGCACAAGGACAACTGGCCACCAAAACAGCGACGGCAGTTTCCCATGCATGCACAGGGTCTAAAAAATACCAAGCAATGGCCGTGACCCCCGCAGCCAACATTAAAAACACCACGAAATACCCGGCCCATTTCTCAGCCAAACCGACCACCTGGGGCTTGGCCAACAAGGCTTTGTCTAATAAAGAAGCAATACCTGCAATGCGAGTGCCCTGACCCACAGCTGTGACTCGAATCAGTATCGGACTCTCAATGTTGTGACTACCGGCGTATAAAGTTTCTCCAGATTTTTTGTGAACGGCACGTGATTCGCCTGAGAGCATGGCTTCATTCAAACTAGCTCGCTCTGTCATGAGAATGCCATCCACAGGAATGACTTCACCAGGAGAAATTCTAAGAACATCACCAATCACACAACGAACCACCGGAACAGACTTAGCGGTCTCTGAATCAGGATAATTTTCTAGACGCTCACAGGTTGCTGGCAATTGCTTTGCCAACGCCTCAGCACCACCCTGAGCATCTTGTCTGGCCAACAACTCTAGGTATCTGGCCCCTAATAAAAATGCAATGAACATGGTGATGGAATCAAAATAACTATCACCCACCCCCCACACCAAACTAATGGTGCCAGCAATAAAGGCCAAAGCCACAGCAAGAGAAACAGGGACATCCATCCCTAACATACCCGTCTTAGGAAAACTACGCACGCTATGCCATGCGGCGATGAACATCGGACCTGCAGAATAAAGGACCACTGGCACGGTCAAGGCCCAACTGGTCCAACCCAATAAAAGCTCTTGCTCAAGCAATAAGTCATCAGCCCCAGTGTATGTAGGCCAGGCATACATCATGACTTGCATCATGCCTAACATGGCTACCCCCAAACGCATCAACAATTGACGACGTTCTTTTTTAGCCAGGTCAGCACTCATCGATGGTTCAAATGGCCAAGCGGCATAGCCAATTTGTTCAACAGCATGCAATAACTGTGATAACTGAACAATCTGAGGATTGAATTGAACCGTGGCTCTTTGTGTCACATAATTGATTTGCACATCAGTGACGCCAGGCAGACGTTTTAAATGCTGCTCATTCAACCAAACGCAAGCTGCACAACGTATTTTCTCTAAACGCAAGGTTGTTTCAAGCAGTGGCTGTTTAGACTCAGTAGAAGAATGAACAGGCCGAGTAAATCGATTCAATAACACAGGATCGTCATAGGCCTTTAAAGATTCCGGCACCTCTTTACCGAGCTGATCCAAATCATCTGGCTTAGATCCTAAAGGAATGCGACGCGCATAGAAAGCCTCCAAACCCTGGCCATGAATGGTTTCAGCTATGGCCAAACATCCAGCACAACAGAAATAACGAGGCGACCCACCTAGCTCAGCCTGATACAGGCTGCTGCCATTGAGGTCGCCACCGCAGTGATAGCAACTATCACCCTTAGAAGGTATTGTTTCAGGCTGAATATTCATCTCAGCCTGAGATTCTAGGCTTTCTTTTTACTTATAGGAAACCCTATCCAATATTTTTTGCGCATAAATTTGATTTTTACCAATTGCAGCAATAGAAATATTCTCTTGCTTAAAGGTTCCAAGTTTATTCAGTGCTTCATTATTGGTTTTTACGGATTTAACGATTGGCCACTCATTATTACCATCTGCGAAGTATTTCTGAGCAGAATCACTGGCCAAATATTCCAAAAATTTAATGGCCGCCACTTTATTTGGGGCATGAGCAGCAACCGCACCACCAGCAATATTCATGTGCGTTCCTGAAGTGGCTTGATTGGGCCAAATCATTCCAACTTTTGCAACCACTTGCTGATCAGCAGGTTTATTAGATCGCATCAATCTTGCCAAATAATAAGAATTGGTTAAAGCAACTCCGCACTCCCCTGAAGCTACTCCTTTAATTTGATCGGTATCACCGCCCTTGGGTGCTCGGGCCATATTAGCTACCATGCCTTTAGCCCAGGCTTCAGTTTTGGCTTCACCTTGACGCTCAACCATCGCGCCAATCAAAGACAACATGTAAGGATGAGAGCCTGAACGCGTACACACTTTACCTTTATTGACTGGATCAGCTAATTTTTCATAAGTGTCTACATTTTTAGGATCCATGGTGGCCTTGTTGTAAACAATCACCCTTGCTCGCGTTGAAAATCCATACCATTGACTGCCCTGACCAATATCATTGGACCGAAAATTTTTCGGGATTCTGGTTTCTAACACCTTGGATTGAATCGGCTGAAAAAAACCCTCAATTTCAGCTCGCCAAAGTCGCGCTGCATCCACGAGCAGAATCACATCCGCTGGACTATTTTTACCTTCGCTACGCAAACGCTCCAGTAATGCATTGTCATCTGCCTCAATGCGATTAATTTTGATACCCGTTTGCTTGGTGAATTCAGCATACAAAGCATCGTCCGTTTGATAATGGCGTGCTGAATATAAATTCAGAGTTTGGGAAGACTGAGATAATGCAGGCATGGCGCTTGTAACACCCATAGCAAAGGCAAAAGCCAAAAGAGATTGCTTAGTAGAGAACATATGAATAACAACTCCAATCAAGATAAAAAAATAAGTGAATCAAATACAATTGAGAATAATTATCATATAGGTTACCACACTTCTCGAAGAAGTTTTTTAACCTTAGTCAGTTTGGGTGCTTTGAGCGTTGGAGGCTTGTCGTCTTGCTCGATATTTACAGGCAAGAAACCAGTGATTGGCCTAGCTCTAGGGGGTGGAGCTGCAAGAGGTTTTGCTCACATTGGGGTCATTAAAGCGCTAGAGGCTCAAAATATTTTTCCAGATTTAATTGTGGGCACCAGTGCTGGTAGCGTGATTGCGGCTCTCTATGCCTCAGGCTACAAGGCTTCTGAACTGCAAAGAATTGCCCTTTCTTTAGATGAGGCGGCGATTACTGATTGGGCCCTGCCCTTCTCTGGTCGTTTTGGCGGCATGATCAAAGGCGATGCCCTACAAAGCATGGTCAATCGCCTAGTGAAAAACCAAACCATTGAAAATATGAAATTGCCCCTCGGTATTGTTGGCACAGACTTGCAAACTGGTGCTGGAGTCTTATTTAGACGGGGTGATACTGGTCAAGCCGTCCGAGCCTCTTGCAGTATTCCAGGCATTTTTCAACCCACTCTGATTGGTGGTCGAGAATATGTTGACGGCGGTTTAGTGGCACCTGTGCCTGTTCAATATGCCAAACAAATGGGCGCTGATTTTGTAATTGCTGTCAATATTTCAACAGAACCCAGTACTCAAGACAGTAGTGGCACATTGGGCGTTTTATTACAAACCACTTCAATCATGAGTCAACGCATCAATGCGTTTGAACTTGAAAAAGCTCAAGTGGTGATTCGCCCAGAACTCAATAGCATGAAGGGCACAGATTTCAAATCTAGGAATGCAGCCATCTTGGCAGGCGAAGAAGCAACGACCCAACAAATGGGTCAGTTGAAAACATTGCTTAAAATTTAGCCGAGAAAAAAGCCTAAAAGACTTACAAACGACCTGTTTTGTCTAAACGATCTTGGAAGTCGTTGATGAGTTGCTGACGCTGCTCTTCAGTCATGACATCAAAACCTTGAACCGAATCCAAGCGACGTGCGCCGTTGTAACGTTTATCCCAATAAGTTTTGGTCATATCGTCCACGCGAATGGATTTACCTCTTGAAGGCGCGTGGATGAATTTATTATCCCCAACATAAATGCCTACATGCGAGAAGGCATGGCGCATGGTATTAAAAAACACCAAGTCACCTGGGCGAAGTTCTTCTTTGGCAATCTCAAGACCCACCTTACTCATCTGAGCAGATTTACGGGGCAATAAAAAGCCAAATGTGTCGTTAAAAACATAACGAACAAATCCACTGCAATCCAATCCACTTTGAGGGGTATTACCTCCCCAGCGATAACGCACACCAATTAGCTGCATGGCGTTATTGATCAGAGTCTCCGTTTTATCAACAACCACTGAAGTCGCTGAATTGAGTGTTGCAGTAGAAAATAATTTAGACGTTGCTTCTTCTTCAGATAAAGATTGGGCAGACACCGCTCCCATATGAAGCGCTGACGCTAATACAACCCATGCAAGAAGCTGACGTTGAATTTTTGACATGAGCGCAAATTATAACCTTAAGCAAAGCTGACAACAAGCTGGGAATTAGAGCGCTTGATGATTGATTTGTTTACCTTTTTTTAGGGTTATGACGCGATGCGACATGGCGTGAATGACATCCAAATCGTGGCTAATGAGCAGATAAGCCATGTTGTATTTGTGTTGTAAATCCGACAACAGGGCCAAAATTTGTTTCTGAATGGTCACATCTAAAGCTGATGTGGGTTCATCCAAGACCAAAATCTGGGGTTTAAGAATCAGCGCTCGCGCAATGGCAATTCTTTGGCGCTGCCCCCCCGAAAACTCATGCGGGTATCTTGCATAAGCCGTTCGATCTAGACCCACTTCTTTAAGAACCTCAATGACTTTTGCTTTTCTGGCCTCTTCTGATAAATCTGGCTGGTGTAAAGCCAAGCCCTCTCCCACAATCTTCCCTACCGTCATGCGCGGAGACAGTGATCCAAATGGGTCCTGAAAGATCACTTGAAAAGAAGCCCTGACTTGACGACGTTGTGCTTGAGACAAGTTCAACCAATCTTGCCCAAGTACCTCCACTCGACCAGACACCTTGGCTCCAGTTTGCGTGAGTAAGTCCAATAAAGCCATGGCCAAAGTTGATTTACCAGAACCAGACTCACCAATCACGCCCAAGGTCTCTCCTTGGCGCAATTCCAAACTCACCTCTTTGACAACAGAGGTGTAAGTTTTATTCCACAAATCAGAAAAGTGCAGCCCTTTAAGAAACTTTTTGACACCTTGGATTAAACCTGAACCTGCAGAAGGATAAGCCACACAAATTTGCTCGGCCTTCAGTAACACTGGGGCAATCGGTACCAAAGGCAAAACATTCCTGATGGGTTGGCTGTTCACCAGACTATCCGTATAGGACGCAGCGGCGCTGGAGGAGTTCAAGAGGCGGCGACGGGCCGCAGAAAGGACGAT
>CAYVBV010000029.1:0-13993 GCA_964449745.1 uncultured Polynucleobacter sp.
CTTTGTAATGCTTGACGCGTTTCTTTGGCTCCTCATAATGCTCGCTGAGGCGCTCGTATTCCATGAATCCAGTGACTTTACCCATCTTTATTCCTTTATCTTTTGACCTATCTCACTTAAACAGAAGCTGCTTGCTTACTACCTTGAGACTTCTCCCAAAGTTCACCCAAAGCGCGCTTATATTCAGTTGGGAATACTTTGACAAAACGTGCACGTGACTTTTCCCAGTCAGCCAAAATTGCTTTGGCACGCTCTGATCCTGTGTGTTTGAAATGACGCTCAATCAAGTTCTTCAAGATAACTTCGTCTGTGAGACGTTCGCCACCTTCTTTAACATTCACTGGAGCATGCCATTCTGATTTTGGCAACTTGGCTTCTTGTTCTGCAGAGGCGAGAACTGGCTCTAATGTGGCCATGCTGGTGTTACAACGTTTGGCAAATAAACCATCTTCGTCATAAACGTAAGCAATACCGCCACTCATACCAGCAGCGAAGTTACGTCCTGTTAAACCAAGGGCCACAACGGTTCCGCCAGTCATGTACTCACAACCGTGGTCACCAGTGCCTTCAACCACAGCAATTGCCCCAGAATTACGCACAGCAAAACGCTCGCCAGCAACACCATTAAAGAAGGCTTCACCTGCAATCGCTCCGTAAAGAACGGTATTGCCCACAATAATGTTTTGTGAAGTGTCACCACGGAACTCGTGTGGTGCACGAACAATCACACGTCCGCCAGACAAACCTTTACCCACATAGTCATTACCATCACCGACCAAATCCATGGTCACGCCATGGGCTAAGAAAGCGGCGAAACTCTGGCCTGCCGTGCCATTCAATTGAATATGAATTGTGTCATCAGGCAAACCTTCGTGACCATATCGCTTGGCCACTTCACCGGACAACATGGCACCCGCAGTACGGTTCACGTTCTTGATTGGTTGAATGAAGGACACCCGCTCGCCTTTTTCTAGAGCCGCTTTTGATTTTTCAATCAAGGTGTGATCTAGTGCAGTCGATAAACCGTGGTCTTGTGTTTCCACTTGGAAACGTGGCACGCTGGCTTCAACTTCTGGAGCTTGGAAAATTTTCGTGAAATCTAAACCACGTGCTTTCCAGTGTTCAATGCTCTTCTTAGTATCTAAGAACTCTGTGCGACCAATTAAATCGTCAAATTTACGAATACCTAACTGCGCCATGATTTCACGAGCTTCTTCAGCAATGAAGAAGAAGAAATTCACAACATGCTCTGGCTTACCTGAAAACTTCTTACGAAGTTCAGGATCTTGAGTAGCCACACCCACTGGGCAAGTATTCAAGTGACACTTACGCATCATGATGCAACCCTCAACGACCAATGGGGCTGTTGCGAAACCAAATTCATCCGCACCCAACAAAGCACCAATCACGACGTCGCGACCTGTCTTCATTTGTCCATCCGCCTGAACACGAATGCGGCTACGCAAACCATTGAGCACCAATGTTTGCTGTGTTTCAGCTAAACCAAGTTCCCATGGGCTACCCGCATGCTTGATGGAAGACAATGGAGAAGCGCCTGTACCACCATCATGACCAGCGATCACCACGTGATCTGCCTTGGCTTTAGCAACACCAGCAGCCACAGTACCCACGCCCACCTCAGATACCAACTTCACTGAAATATCTGCCTGACTGTTCACGTTCTTAAGATCGTGAATCAACTGAGCCAAATCTTCAATGGAGTAAATGTCGTGATGTGGAGGTGGAGAAATCAAACCCACACCTGGCACTGAATAACGCAACTTACCAATGTAATCAGATACCTTGGTACCTGGCAACTGACCACCCTCACCTGGTTTTGCACCTTGAGCCATCTTGATTTGAATCTGATCGGCAGAAGTTAGATATTCAGCGGTGACGCCAAAACGTCCAGAGGCCACTTGCTTAATCTTTGAGCGCAATGAATCGCCTTCGCTCAAAGGAATGTTGGCTTCAATCACGTCATCCCCGAGAATGCTCGCGAGTGTCTCGCCTTTCTTGACTGGAATACCTTTGAGTTCATTGCGATAACGCTTGTTATCTTCACCACCCTCACCTGTATTTGACTTACCACCAATGCGGTTCATCGCAATCGCAAGTGTGGCGTGAGCTTCAGTAGAAATCGAACCCAATGACATTGCACCTGTTGCAAAACGCTTGACGATCTCCTTGGCAGGTTCCACTTCATCCAAAGGAATCGCTTTGCTTGGATCAATCTTGAACTCAAATAAACCACGCAAGGTCATATGACGCTTGGTTTGGTCATTGATGATGTTGGCGTACTCTTTATATGTTTGATATCCGCCTTTTTCAGGACCTTGACGTGTGGAGTGTTGCAACTTGGCAATGGAATCAGGCGTCCACATGTGATCTTCACCACGAATACGGAAGGCATACTCACCACCCGCATCTAACATATTGCTTAGTGTTGGGTCATTACCAAAGGCCAAGCTGTGCATTTTGAGTGCTTCTTCAGCGACTTCAAAAATACCAATACCGCCAACGTTTGATGCAGTTCCTTTGAAGTATTTATCAACCAACTCTTTATTCAAGCCAATCGCTTCAAAAATCTGCGCGCCGGTGTAAGACATGTAGGTTGAGATGCCCATCTTCGACATGACTTTTTGCAAGCCTTTGCCCACCGCTTTGGTAAAGTTTTTAACCACTTTCTCAGCTGATAAATCACCCTTCAAACCTTTGGCCATATCGACCAATGTTTCCATTGCAAGGTAAGGATGAACGGCTTCTGCACCGTAACCTGCTAATAAGGCAAAGTGATGGGTTTCACGCGCGCTACCTGTTTCAACGACCAAACCTGTGCTGGTGCGTAAACCTTTTTCAACCAAATGTTGATGAATCGCTGAAGTCGCCAATAGTGCTGGGATAGCCACATGATCAGCAGCCACTTGACGATCGCTGATGATCAAAATGTTGTATCCAGAATTCACAGCATCAACAGCCTCTGCACACAAAGATGCTAAACGGGCTTCAACACCATCTTTACCCCAAGCAGATGGATAGCAAATATCCAATTCATAGGAACGGAACTTACCACCGGTGTAATGCTCAATGTGACGAATCTTAGTGATGTCAGCAAAATCCAAAATTGGTTGCGACACCTCTAAACGCATTGGAGGGTTGATGTTGTTGGTATCCAATAAGTTTGGCTTAGGTCCAACAAATGACACCAATGACATCACCATGTTTTCACGGATTGGGTCAATGGGTGGGTTGGTCACCTGTGCAAACAACTGTTTGAAATAGTTGTACAAAGGTTTGTTCTTATTCGACAACACAGCCAATGGGCTGTCATTACCCATAGAACCAATCGCTTCTTCACCAGCTGAAGCCATCGGCGCCATCAAAAACTTCAAATCTTCTTGTGTATATCCAAAGGCTTGTTGACGATCTAATAAGCTAGCAGCTGGACGAATGTTCTGAGCTTCTTCTTTGACATCATTTGGATTGGCTTCGATTTCATCTAACTTGATGCGAACGGCATCAATCCAGCTCTTGTATGGCTTGGCTTTGGCTAGGGCATCTTTTAACTCAACGTCGTCAATGATGCGACCCTGTTCCATGTCAATCAAGAACATCTTGCCAGGTTGCAAACGCCATTTCTTAACAATCTTGTTTTCAGGGAAAGTTAAAACACCCGCCTCTGATGCCATGATGACCAAGTCATCATCAGTCACGTAATAACGTGCAGGACGTAAACCATTGCGGTCCAAGGTTGCACCAATTTGACGACCATCTGTAAATGCAATCGCTGCAGGACCATCCCATGGTTCCATCATCGCTGCGTGATATTCATAGAACGCACGACGATTGTCATCCATCAAGGTGTGTTGTTCCCACGCCTCAGGAATCATCATCATCATGGCGTGCGCCATTGGATAACCTGCCATGACCAAAAGTTCTAAACAGTTATCAAAACTGGCCGTATCGGATTGACCTGGATAAATCAATGGCCATAATTTTTGTAGATCTTCTCCCAACACTGGTGAGCTAATGGCACCCGTTCTGGCATTAATCCAGTTGACGTTACCTTTGACTGTATTGATCTCACCATTGTGAGCAATCATGCGGTATGGGTGAGCCAATTCCCATGCTGGGAATGTATTGGTTGAGAAGCGTTGGTGCACCAAGGCCAAAGCCGATACCACGCGTGAATCTTTTAGATCTTCGTAATAGGCGCCCACTTGGTTGGCCAATAACAAACCCTTATAAACCACCGTTCTGGCTGACATCGAAGTCACAAAGTATTCTTTACCGTGCTGCAACTTCAAGGCTTGAATCGCATGACTACCTGTTTTGCGGATCACGTACAGTTTGCGTTCGAGCGCATCTGTGGTCATGATGTCACGACCACGACCAATGAAGATCTGACGGATGACAGGTTCTGTTTTGCGAACCGTGGGAGACATCGGCATGTTCTTATCCACTGGCACATCACGCCAACCTAAAACCACCTGACCTTCAATACGGACAGTTCTTTCCAATTCTTGTTCACAGGCCAAACGTGAAGCATTCTCTTTAGGCATGAACACCATACCCACACCATATTCACCGCAAGGTGGCAAGGTCACACCTTGCTTGGCCATTTCTTCACGGTAAAACTGATCCGGAATCTGAATCAAAATACCTGCACCGTCACCCATCAATGGATCAGCACCGACCGCACCGCGATGATCAATGTTCTCAAGAATCTTTAATCCTTGAGTCACGATGTCATGAGATTTTTTTCCCTTGATGTGCGCCACAAAGCCAACGCCACAGGCGTCATGTTCATTGACGGGGTCATAAAGACCTTGCGCTTCTGGGCGCAGTGATGATGTAGTCACGGTATGTCCTTGGTAAGTTGTTGATGGCCTCTGTTGTTGAGGCTTACCCCTGTAAATATTGGGGTTTTGATGAACTATAGGGGATTACCCCTGTCTGCGCAATATAAATAATTGGTGTCTGTCACCAATTATTTATATTATATGAATCACTTTATTAAAATTAGGGACAGAGTAATGCATTTCAGGGAAATTTCTGCACCAAACTAATGCAAAAGTAATTCTTTAGACTTTCTTGGGTCGACCTGGTTTCTTTGGCACCAAATGACGAGTGACCTTGGGTGCCAACTGCTTTAAAAAGATTTCATTGGCCAATGGCCATCCATAACTTAAGTGGTCACTCACTTTTTTGGCTTCAATCGAACCTAAACTCTCAGACACTGACTTCTTCCAAGTCAATTGACGCTCGAATGGGGTATTGCCCAAGGCCCAGTACAAAGGATGATCTGAAATCCAAGGAATGATCTCTTCACCCATGTGATGACGATAACTAGACCATACCCAATCCTCAGGGCGCTGAACAAGACCTAGACGACTCGGATTTTGTTCAATGAACTTTTGACACAATAAAAAGTAGGGTTCGGGTTCCACTAAGCAAGATTTATAGCGCCCCTCCCAAACTGTTCCAGTGGTGCCATGTGCTTGGTTGTATAGCTGGGCATAACGACGGCCAATGGATTGCATGACTCGCGAAGCACTGTCATGGTCTTTGGGTGTGGCAAGAATGTGCACATGATTGGGCATCAATACGTACGCATGAATGGCCAACTCATACTCGCGCGCAGCATCTCTTAACCACTCCAAATAGGATCTTTTATCTTCATCACTTGAAAAAATGGCCTGAGAGTTATGGCCTTTGACCATCATGTGCAGAGGATATCCAGGAACGACCACGCGTGACAATCTGGCCATATCTACACCGCTAGCTTCTGAAATTCTTTATTGGCATACCGATCAGTCATACCAGCAATGTAATGCGATATGCGTCGATAAAACTCATCGTCAGGGCGGAAATCTCGAGGAATCAGATCTGGCTTTTGCTCATAAATTTGAAACAGCGAATGAATGATTTTTGCAGCATCCGCAGTCATGGCTTGCACTTGAGGATGTCGGTATAAGTTTTTAAATAAAAAACGTTTCATCTCAGTGGCCTGCTCACGCATTTGAGAAGAAAACCCTAATAAGGGTGGGCTGGTCCTCACATCATCAATTGATAAGGGATCATGCTCCAATAAACGTCGTTCGGTTTCTTTGACTAGATCATCCACCAAAACATGGATGATGTGTCTGATGACTTCACACACCAAGCGGCGCCCACTGAGATTGGGGAACTGTTGCTCTACTCGACTTTTTTGCTCTCGCCAAAGGGTGACCTCTGCCAACTGCTCAACAGTGATTAAACCCGAGCGAATGCCATCATCAATGTCATGATTGTTATATGCAATCTCATCCGCACAATTGGCCAACTGAGCTTCTAAACTAGGTTGCTCACCCTTTAAAAATCTTTCACCTAAGCGCCCAAGCCTTTCAGCATTTTTTTTCGAACAATGTTTCAAAATGCCTTCACGGGTTTCAAACGAAAGATTTAAACCATTCCATTGGGCGTAACGCTCTTCTAAAAAATCAACCACCCAGAGGCTTTGCAAATTATGTTCAAAGCCACCATGATCCTTCATGCATTCATTCAAAGCATCTTGGCCCGCATGACCAAAAGGAGTGTGCCCCAAATCATGAGCCAAAGAAATGGCTTCAACCAAATCTTCATTGAGCTGCAATCTTCTGGCTACCGCTCGACCAATTTGAGCCACTTCTAGACTATGAGTCAGACGTGTACGAAAGTGATCACCCTCGTGGTTTAAAAAGACTTGTGTCTTGTATTCCAGCCTTCTAAAAGCCGTAGAGTGAATGATTCTGTCGCGATCTCTCTGAAATGGACTGCGACCCGATTGAGTGGGTTCAGCTGGCTCTGGGTGCAGACGCCCCAAGGTTTGGTCAGGATGGACTGCGTAACAAGCTAAAGTCATTAATCACTGACCAACATTCATGGCCTTCAGCGTTTCAATCACTAATTGATCTTCAACCGCTTGAATTTTTGAACGCCCCAAGCCATTGAGCAAGATGTAGCGCACTTCGCCACCCTCGGCTTTTTTATCCACGCTCATGAGTTCCATATACCTGCTAATACCCAATGTCGGTGGCACAGTTGGCAAATGTAGCGCTTCAATGATTTTCTTTAAGCGAAGTGCCTCGTCCTGCTTTAACAAACCTAAGCGAACTGACAAATCAGCGGCCATGACCATGCCACAACCAACAGCCTGACCATGCAACCATTCACCATAACCCATGCCCGCTTCAATCGCATGCCCAAAGGTGTGACCAAAATTAAGGATGGCACGAATACCCCCCTCTTTTTCATCTTGAGCCACAACTTCAGATTTGATTTCGCAAGAGCGTTTGACAGCAAACTCCATCGCAGCAGGATCGCATGCATTCAGAGCCGCCTGATTCGATTCAATCCAAGTTAAGAAATCATAGTCAGCAATGGCACCATGCTTGATGACTTCGGCTAAACCTGCCGCCAACTCTTCAGGAGGCAGCGTTTTTAAAGTATTCAAATCAGCAATCACAGCCTGAGGTTGATAAAACGCACCAATCATGTTTTTACCCAAAGGGTGATTGATGCCCGTTTTACCTCCCACTGATGAATCAACTTGAGATAACAAGGTGGTTGGGACTTGAATAAAACGAATCCCACGCATATAGCAAGCAGCTGCAAATCCAGTCATGTCACCAATGACGCCGCCCCCCAAAGCCACTAAGGTGGCTTTGCGATCAGCCGAGCTTTCTAGCAAACCATCAAAGATTTTTTGTAAGACTTCCCATGTTTTGTACTTCTCTCCATCCGGTAAAACAATCAGTTTGACTTTTTGTCCTAAGCTTTCTAACGCTTGAACCACTTGCTGAGCATATAAAGGAGCCACAGTTTCGTTGGTGACCACTGCAGTCAGCTTACCTTTGATGTGATTCTTATAAAGGTCCGCCTGGCCAATTAAGTTTGAGCCAATATGAATGGGATAACTGCGCTCACCCAAATTGAGTTGAAGTGTGTTCATGAGGAAAGTTCAAATTGCATCATTAGTGTGTTCACCAATTGAGTGACACTAGGTTTGCCAGTGTCAATCACATGATGGGCTGTTTCTCTGTACAAAGGATCACGAATTGCAAACAACTTTTCTAATGTTCCTTTAGGGTCATCATTGTTTAGTAATGGTCGACCTTTATCATTTCTGGTTCTTAGCCATAATTCATGTGGCGTTGCTCTTAAATAAACAACCACTCCTCGGTCATGAAGATGTCTTCTATTTTCAGGCAATAGGACTGCACCACCCCCGGTTGCTAAAACCAAGTTTTTTTCTTGGGTTAAGTCATCAATGACTTGAGCTTCTCTTTTTCTGAAACCTTCCTCCCCTTCCATTTCAAAAATGGTGGGAATGCGAACACCACAACGTGCTTCGATTTCATGATCTGAATCGACAAAACGTCTTCCTAATTTCTTAGCCAAGAGGCGTCCAACGGTGGTCTTACCGGCGCCCATCACTCCCACTAAAAATATGTTTTCAGGAAAACTGTTCATACATGAGATTCTACTGAGCCTTTGGACCAGAAACCAAGGTTGGGGTTAAAAAAATTAATAATTCTGTTTTGTCTTTGAATTTAGCTTCCTGCCTAAAAAGAGCGCCAATCAATGGAATCGCACTAAAAAATGGGACCTTGGCATCATCTTTGCGCTCCATCTCTTGAAAAATACCGCCCAAAATGACCGTGCCACCACTCTCAACCAATACTTGGGTCTTTACATGTTTGGTGTCGATTGCAAAGCCTTGATCTGTTTTGACGCCCACGCTGTCTTTATTAATATCGACCTCAAGAACAATCATGTGATTCTTCTGAATGCGTGGCTTCACTTCTAAACGCAGGTTGGCCTTTCTAAATTGCACTTTGGTAGCCCCCTGTCCAGCAGAAGACTGATAAGGTAATTCAGTGCCCTGCTCGATCAGTGCTTGGGTGTTTTCAGCAGCGAGAACTCTTGGGTTAGAGACGATATTGCCTAGACCATTGGATTCAAGAGCAGATAGCTCAATATTTAAGGCCTGAGTGGCTTGCTTACCCAATAGAGTAATGGCAGCCGTGCCCGGCTCAAATCCATTCAGACCCGCTGCTGGCAGCCCATGATTAGCCTGAAAACCTGGTAATTGTTGGTAAGCCAATTTAGCCCCCAAGTTTTGGGCAAAGCGTCGCTCTGCCTCCACAATTCTGGCCTCAATCATGATTTGACGTAAATCCTGAGTTGAACTGTTGTGATGCATCAAGTCTTTTTCTTTCTGACGCTGATTAAAAGTTTTCAATTCTTCATGAGTGGCAACCCAGATCACATCCCCATTGATGCGATAAGACAACCCTTTGCTGGCAATGACCGACTCAAAAATGGCATCCCAAGAACTGTTCTTCATATGAAGCGTTGTTTGACCTTGAACCTTATCGCTCAAGATCAAATTCAAACCGCGCATCTCTGCCAACAAACGCAATAACTGGCGCAAATCAATGGCAGCAAAATGCAGCGTCATGGGCTGATCTAGCCTCGGCGGATTGGCCAAAGAAAGAAGTGGCCAACCCAATATGGCCGCGATATAACTCATGGAAGCTTGGATAAAAAATCGTCTTGATTTCATTGTGGCTGCTCCATTAAGACAATTCTTTGCTGACCATTCTTTGATTCAAGAACCAAACGCTCTTGATCAAAATGTTGGATTGAATAATGCTCGCCTATGCGTTGACCTAATTTGAAAAGGCTGGATTGATCATCAATTTGAATCAGCGCCTGATGAGACCTGCCCGCTTGAATAGTTCCCCAATAATGGATGGGAGCCATTATTGAAAACTCCTCATCATCTGAAGAACCACTCTCTGAAGAATTAGAACCAAGAACTGCTTGAGAATTTTGAGATGCTTGGGTTTGTAATTTCTCCAACTTCACATGGAATGCCTTTAACTCTTGCCTCATTTGTCGACCTGAGTTTTTTTGAGCTTGAATATCTGCCTTTTGCTCACTCACAATCACCAGCAAATAAACAAGAATCATGAGATTCATCAGGCTAAAAATACACATTGCCTGCGCCCAAGCAAATTTTTTCCAAAAATTGATTTGCTGCAGGTTCTTTAGTTGAAGTACCCATTCAGGCAAAGCTGATTTGTTTGACTTCTGCGGGTACAAATCTTGTTTTGAATGCAATTCATAAGAATCAGGGGTAAGGGCTCTTTTAATCATGGAGACATTGTCCTGATGCCCACAGCTCAAAAAGTCAGTCAATTGCTGAATAAATGTCAGATTTTTGGTCGTTTTTTGTCAGATTTTTTCTGACAATTTTTCAACCCCTGTGTTTTAAGCTCACCTTATAATCCCACTATGAGTCGACCACGCCAACCCGTTAGACCTCCATCACGTTTAGGAGGTGGACATCACGCTCGCAAGCCTAAGCGCAACTGGCAACAGTATTTCATTCGCTGGGGAATATTTTTAGGTAGCGCTGGCGCTATTTTGATCGGTCTTGTGATTGTTTATGCTTTAGTGGTCGCAAAGCCTAATCTTCCAGACTTAGACACCATCACTGATTACAAGCCAAAGATTCCTCTGCGTATTTACACCGCTGACAATGCATTAATTGGAGAGTTTGGTGAAGAGCGCCGCAACGTCATTGCCATTGAAGATATTCCCTCTTATTTAAAGAATGCTGTGGTGGCCATTGAGGATGAGCGTTTTTATGAGCATGGTGGTGTTGATTATTGGGGCGTATTGAGAGCCACGCTAGCTAATCTGCGTGGCAGATTAGCGCAAGGTGCCTCCACGATCACCATGCAAGTGGCAAGGAATTTTTTCTTAACCAATGAAAAGTCATTTAGCCGAAAAATTTATGAAGTTTTATTGGCCTGGAAGATTGAGGCCAATTTATCCAAAGAACAAATTCTTGAGCTTTATATGAATCAGATCTATCTTGGTCAAAGAGCTTACGGATTTGGTAGCGCTGCCCAAATTTACTTTGGCAAAGATATTCGACGCATCTCAATTGCTGAAGCAGCCATGCTTGCAGGTCTGCCTAAAGCACCGTCTGCATATAACCCTGTTGTGAACTATCGTCGCGCAAAAATTCGTCAAGAATATATTTTGCAAAGAATGCGTGATTTGAAAATGATCACGCCTAGCCAATATGAATCGGCCATGAATGAATCATTACACGTACGTGGTGTGGGGCGAGAGTTCACCACCAAAGCAGACTTTGTTTCTGAAATGGTTCGTCAATTACTCATTAGTGAATATGGCGACAGCATCTACACGCAGGGAATGTCGGTCATTACAACGATTCGTAAGTCAGAGCAGGAAGCCGCATACTCAGCAGTACGTAAAGGCATCATGGACTATGAATTACGCCATAAATATCGGGGTCCTGAGGGCTTTATTAAACTTCCTGACAATCCCACTGAAAGACAACGTGCCATTGATGATGTGTTAAGTGATCACCCAAGCAGTGATGATTTATTGGCAGGCGTTGTCATTGAAGCCAGTCCCAAAGAAATTCAAGCGGTGATTGCCACAGGCGATACGGTAACGATCAAAGGCGATGACTTGAAATTGGGTGCCGTGGCTCTATCTTCAAAAGCACAGCCCAAACAACAAATTAAACGTGGTGCTGTCATTCGCGTACTTCCATTTGAAGGCCGCTGGTTGTTGGCTCAAATGCCACAAGTTGAGGCTGCTTTCGTAGCTCTTGATTCTCATGATGGCGGTATTCGTGCCTTGGTAGGCGGTTTTGACCACAACAGAAATAAATACAACCACGTTTCTCAAGCTCAACGTCAACCGGGTTCATCATTCAAACCATTTGTGTATGCTGCCGCTTTAGAGAAAGGCATCATGCCAAATACATTGGTGAATGATGCGCCACTATCCATTAGTAGCCTAGAAACAGGCAGTCAAATGTGGGAACCTAAAAACTATGACGGCAAGTTTGAAGGACAAATGCGTTTGCGCACTGCTTTAGCAAAATCCAAAAACTTGGTATCTGTTCGCGTGATTCGAAAAATTGGTCCTAAGTATGTCCAAAATTTTGTTCAACGCTTTGGCTTTGAAGCAGAAAAACACCCTCCTTATTTAACGATGGCATTAGGTGCTGGATCAGTGACCCCATTACAACTGGCCACTGGGTACGGAGTGTTTGCCAATGGCGGCTATCGAGTTGAACCGTACTTGATTAGTAAAGTCATTGATGCAAAAGGCAATATTCTTTTTGAAGCGACCCCACCCAAAGCAGGCGATAGTCATTTGCGGGTACTGGATGCACGTACGGCATTTGTGATGGACAGTCTTTTGCAAGAAGTCACCAAAACAGGAACAGCTACTAGTGCTCGCCCAGCACTGGGTCGTTCAGACATTGCAGGCAAAACAGGCACCACCAATGAATCGATGGATGCATGGTTCGCAGGTTATCACCCCAATGTGGTCGCTGTGGCTTGGATGGGCTTTGATAAACCCAAGAGCTTGGGTGATCGAGAAACTGGAGGAGGTCTCGCACTCCCCATGTGGATTCGTTATATGAAAACAGCCCTCAATGGCATGCCAGAAGTTCAGCGTGGTGTACCGCCCGGTGTTGCTCAACAAGATGGTGACTGGGTCATCCCAGAATTCATTCCATTCTTTGGAAGAACAACCGTCTTAGAATAAATTCAAACTGGTTTGACCGTAAGCGGCACTTTAGCTTGTTGTGAAGCTAGGCGACTGAGTTCACTGAATAATTCAGCACCCGATTTAGTATCTAACCATAGAGGCTGATTCAATGTGCCGGCCCAACGATAGTGAAAGCCGCCCTCTTTGGCTGCCACCCAAATTTCTTGAAGAGGTGATTGAGTGTTTACAACAATCACGCTCTTATCTTCAAACTGAATATTGACCACATTGCCACCCTGACGAGAAATATCAAGATCAAGGTCGGTTTTCTGAAAAGCCTCCTCTAGCGAGGTCTCAATCGCTCTGAGGGTTTTTTCAGCCACAGAATAAAAAGCGGCATCGGTTAAAGTTTCAATGTTGTTGTTCGTCATTTTTAGATTGGCCATGCTATAGTCAGCGGTCACTTATAAACTAATTACTATGCGTTCAATTGTATCTAGGACTTGTATTCTTTGTTTGGCAATATCCCTTTTCGGATGTGGGGTACGTGGTCCGTTGACCTTGCCCACGATTCCACCCAATCCAACAGCCCCTGAAAAAGCGGAGCCCACTGAAAAGCAATGGCCCCCCGCAAAGGATACGAAATGAGCCAAATCCCAAACTTAAATGGATTTTCCATTAAAAACAATGAGTGGCACGCTGAGAATGTCTCTTTGTCTTCCATCGCCCAACAATTCGGTACACCCACCTACGTTTACAGCAAAAAAGCATTAAGCGATGCGTTTAACGCCTATGAGAAAGCATGCGTCAAGCCTAATGGCAAGCGTCGGGCTCAAGTTCATTACGCCATGAAAGCCAATAGTAATTTGGCCATCTTGAATGTGTTTGCCAAATTAGGCGCAGGATTTGATATTGTCAGCTCGGGTGAATTAGCCCGCGTGTTAGCTGCCGGTGGCTCAGCCCAAAAAGTTGTTTTTTCTGGAGTGGGCAAAAGTAAAGCCGAAATGACTGCAGCACTCAAAGCGGGTGTGAAATGCTTCAACCTTGAGTCGATTCCTGAATTATCTAGACTCAATGAGGTCGCTGCCAGTCTTGGGATGAAAGCGCCCATCTCTTTACGCGTCAATCCTGATGTCGACCCAAAAACACATCCGTATATTTCAACGGGCCTAAAAGGCAATAAGTTCGGCATTGCTTACGATGAAGTCATCAAAACTTATCAAGAAGCAGCCAAAATGAGTCACTGTGAAATTGTTGGTATCGATTGTCACATTGGCTCTCAAATCACAGAAATCAGTCCTTACTTAGATGCTCTAGATCGAGTACTTGATTTAATTAAGGCCTTGAGTGATCAAGGCATTCGCATCCATCATTTGGACATTGGTGGCGGATTGGGCATCAGTTACACCAATGAAAC
>CAYVBV010000029.1:14093-17966 GCA_964449745.1 uncultured Polynucleobacter sp.
ATCGAATCAAGATTCCGTCAAATATGACATTGTGGGTCCCATCTGTGAGTCTGGTGATTGGCTTGGCAAAGATCGTGACTTAGCGGTTCAACCGGGTGATCAATTGGCCATTCTCTCTGCAGGTGCTTATGGCTTTACCATGAGCTCAAACTACAACACGCGTGGCAGAGCAGCAGAAGTGATGGTCGACGGCGACCAAGTTCACATCATTCGTGAACGCGAAACCATTGAAAGTCTATTCGCCAATGAAAAACTGCTACCTAATTAATTAGGTAGCAGTTCATTGAGTTTGTTACTTGGATCACTTCAGCTAAATCAGTTGAAGTCACTCTGATCAAAGAGTTCCGTAACTATGAAGGCCCGATAGGAACATATTGACCCCGATAAAAGCAAAGGTTGTTACAAATAAACCAACCAAAGCCCACCATGCAGCCACAATACCACGCAAGCCCTTCATCAAGCGCATGTGCAACCAAGCAGCGTAGTTCAACCAAACAATCAATGCCCAAGTTTCTTTAGGGTCCCAACTCCAATAACCACCCCAAGCTTCAGCCGCCCACAAGGCGCCCAAGATTGTGGCAATGGTGAAGAATGCAAAACCCACGGCTATCGCCTTGTACATCACATCATCGAGCAACTCTAGGCTGGGCAATCGATTGGCCAAAATATTCTTCTTTTTCAAAATATAGGCAATCGCCACCATGGCAGCAATCGCAAAAGTGCCATAACCAATAAAGTTAGCAGGCACATGAATCTTCATCCACCAGCTTTGCAAAGCAGGCACCAGTGGTTGAATCTGATGCGCATCACGCGTGACGCTGTACCAAAGAATAAATCCAACTGCTGCGGCAATGATCCACAACACAAATGAACCCAAGACCAATGATTTGTATTTGGCTTCATAGTACAAGTGGTAAATCGCAGTGATCAAGCAAAACAAAATGAACACTTCGTATAAATTTGAGATTGGAATGTGGCCAATGTCTGGGCCCATCAAATAAGATTCATACCAACGCACCAACATACCAGTGAGCCCAATATAAACAGCCGCCCAAGAAAACTTAGAGGCTGTTGAACCCATATTTTGTGATTGCACAAACAATGTGATGGTATAAAAAAGAGTGCTTAAGAAAAACAACACACTCATCCACAAAATAGCGGACTGACTAGAGAGCATGTACTTCAAAAAGAAGGCTTGCTCAGCTCTTGCTAAAGACCCACCTTCTGGAGTTTGATAAAAATAGATGGCCAGGAAAGCAAGCAAAGTTGAACCAACCATCAAGTTACGAAGTGGCTTCCATGCCCAACCTAAAACCGCTAAGACGGGTACAGAGCAAAATAGAATGGCTTGCTCATAAGCGTCCATGAAACTTGAAAAGCGATACTCGGCAAAAATAGCGCCGGCCAACAAAGCCAAGGCAAACATATAATCCGCAAGCGTCAATGTCTTCAATGTGCGCTTTAGACCTTGTTTGAGTGATTGAGTCCAACCACCCTGAACTGAACTAACGTAATTTGTTTCCATCACTGAAACTCTCTCCGATATTTTTCAAATTCTTTTTCAAAATCCATGGTTTTTCTAGATGTTGACATGGCAAACAAGTGTTTGCCATTGGCAATGCTTCTCACCCAGATTCTTCTTTCAGGCAAATAGAACATGGCAAAAATACCCAAGGTTAATAGTAAACAACCCAGATAAACCATGTTCTTACCAGGGGATCTGGTCACCTGAAACACGCTAGCCTTGACCTCTTCAAATGAGTCTAGTTGAAACACCAAGGGAGCTGGATAAAAATTGACGTCGGATAAGGCTGAAGTGGCTGCCTGAATGAATCGCTGGCTTGCCATATCGTTTTTGGCAGGCGGTAGCCCCAATTGAGCTCTGGCTTCTTGCCATAGCTCCCAAATCACTCCATTTAAAACCTTCAGCACAACTTCCGCAGCTTTTTGTTGTTCATTTTCTGGTACGGCTTTATCAATGAATGAGCCCAGAGCTGCAAAACCACCTGGCTTAATGCCTGCTTCTTTGGCTTGCTCCTTTGCAAATGCAGTGGCCCCAGAAAATAAGTCAATTGATCGTGTCGCACTCTCTTTTAATTGAGTCACCATCTGAGGGGCTACCGCAAAACCAGACTGCTGACCAACGGTACTCGTGAATCTTTGCACAGCTCGCTGTCTAGCAGCAGGATCTTGTAGCAAGCTTCTAAGTGTTAACCACTCATTCAAACTTAGATCTGCATCCGCTGGAATTCTTAAATATTTAAACTCTTCTGCAGAACTCTCGCGCACACCCAACATGAACATGGGCATGTCATCAATATAGAGTGGTTGCATGTAATTGCTAAATTCTCGAGCTTGGCCAGATGCATCACGCAACTTATATTGAACCGATGGGCCCACATTCTTCAGTTCAGATGGCTTACTGGTTTTGGCGCCAGAACCCAATCGATCGCCCAACACCTTGCTTAAACCTTTATCAGCTTGCGCTGTGGCTACACCCCTCGCATCAGCCTGACCCGATGCATTGGCAATATTTTCCACATTGGTCGGTCTAAAGCCGCTGAACTCTAGGCTATATGTCGTGCCATCACTTGATTTTAGATTGGTGCTTTGACCGACTTCACCATTCACTATAAAACTAGAGCGTACAGAATTTGCAGCACCTTGAATTGGATAGGCCTTGAGTTTTAACTTTGAACCGCCATCTTCAAAACTGGATTGATAAATTGCTACGCCCCGATGAATCATCGGTTCATTGACCTTAATTTTTGCTTCAGTTTCTTTGCCCGTATCCAAGTCCTTGATCAGCACTTCGCTCATGAAGAGCTTAGGCATCCCTGTGCTGTAGTACTCCACATGAAATTTTTTCAATGCGATTGAGAATGGCAACTCCTGAATGATGCTGCCACTGGTTGAACTGAGTAATGCCGTGGCACTGGTTCCGCCTTCAGGAACAAAAATATTGGCGCGATAACTTGGATTTTTTTCACTTAACTTATGTTCACTCGGAATATCCGCAATCAGCATGCCTTGAGTGTTGGGGGGCAAAACACTTTTTCCACCAAACCAAATTTGCCCACGCGTAAATAAATCTCCGTCAAGCAAACCACCAAGACAAATTAATACGATGGCACTGTGCGCAAAAATGTAGCCCCACTTGTTAGCAGCACCTTTTTTTGCCAGAACTTTTGAATGGTCATCGGCCACCAAAGTTTTAACGGCATAACCATCTTTGGCCAATCGATCGGCTATTTGGCTTGCTGACTGTTGATGTGAAGTACCTGTTGAAAATTCAAAATGATGATGAAAGGCTCTAAGACCACCCTCTTCTACATGCTCTTTCCAAGCGCGCACTTCGACCAACATTTTGGGTGCGTTACGAAACACGCAAAACGAAACTGAAACCACTAAAAATGCGAGGATTAATAAAAACCACCAAGCGGTATAAACGGCAAATAAACCAAGGCCATTAAAAATCTCGGCCCAAAACGGACCAAATTGATTCACATAATTACCGTAGGGCTCACCTTGCTTGATGACCGTACCAATGATGCTGGCAATTGAAATGATGGTGAGCAAAGCAATCGCAAATCGCATTGACGAGAGAAGTTCAACGCTGGCCTGACTGAATCTCTTCAGCTTACTGTTTGTTTCGTATGTTGCGCTTTGTGCCATAACCTATTCAAAAATTAAAAAAGCCCACAAACAATGTTCGTGGGCTCCTCTTAATGAGAGCTAGTTTGTTTAAATGTATTAACGCAAACCTGCAATGTAATCAGAAACTGCTTTGATTTCTACGTCTGACATTCTAGAGGCAATTCCAGTCATCTGCACGCTGTTCTTGCGATCACCTTGACGGTAGGCCACCAATTG
>CAYVBV010000030.1:0-15736 GCA_964449745.1 uncultured Polynucleobacter sp.
ATCGAAGGTTTGGTACACGTTTCTGAAATGGATTGGACAAACAAAAACGTTGCGCCAAGCAAAGTTGTTCAGTTGGGCGTTGAAGTTGAAGTGATGGTTCTTGATATTGATGAAGACAAGCGTCGTATCAGCTTGGGTATGAAGCAATGCAAACCAAATCCATGGGATGAATTTGCTCGTGCACACCAAAAAGGTGAGAAGTTAACTGGCGCGATCAAGTCAATCACTGACTTTGGCGTGTTCATTGGCCTGCCTGGTGGTATCGATGGTCTAGTTCACTTATCAGATTTGTCATGGCAAGAGACTGGCGAAGAAGCTGTTCGCAAGTACAAAAAAGGTGACGAAGTTGAGACAGTTGTTTTGGCTATCGACGTTGAGAAAGAGCGCATCTCATTGGGCATCAAACAGATGTCTGGTGACCCATTCAACAACTACACATCTACTAGCGACAAAGGCAGCATCGTTGACGGTACTGTGAAGAGTGTTGATGCTAAGGGTGCTGTGATTCAGTTGGCTGACGAAGTAGAAGGTTACTTACGTGCTTCTGAAATCTCAACAGACCGTGTTGAAGATGCTCGTAATTTGTTAAAAGAAGGTGATGCAGTCAATGCCATGATCATCAATATTGATCGTAAATCACGTTCTATTAACTTATCTATCAAGGCTAAAGATAGCGCTGATCAACAACAAGCGATGAGCAAGTTGCAGAACGACGCTAACGCAGGCACAACGAATTTGGGTGCCTTGCTAAAAGCTAAGATGGACAATCAAGGTAGCTAATCCCTACTTTGGTGTAATGTATCGGGTAATCCCTGCTCTTTTGGGGGCAGGGATTCTCAAAACTGAAAAAAAAGAATATTGTTGAGTTATGGACGATTTAGAACGCAGTGATTCAATGACAATCACACGATCAGAATTGGTAGAGCGCTTGGCTCAGGCATTTCCGCAGCTATTGCCGCGTGATGTTGAGTTGGCGGTCAAAACATTGCTTGACACCATGTCACAAGCCTTGGCCGAAGGTAAACGCATTGAGTTACGCGGTTTTGGTAGTTTTGTGATGCATCATCGTCCACCTCGTCAGGGACGTAATCCTAAATCTGGCGAAGCTGTCATGGTGCCGGCCAAACATGTGCCTCACTTCAAGCCTGGTAAAGAGTTGCGCGAGCGCGTTGACCTACCCAAGAAAGACGACTCTAAAGAATGACCGGCTTTCTGAATGCCGCATTCAGAGCTTTGCGGATTGTTGGACGAATCATCCTTTTCATTCTGTTTGTTTTATTGGCTTTAGCTAATACCCAAGAAATTCATTTCAATTTAATTCCTGGTTTGAGTTGGAATTTGCCTCTCATCTTGGTCTTATTCATTGCTTTTGTTTTAGGCATTTTCCTAACATTACTCAGTGGCCTTAGCCTGCGCCGCTTCAAACAAGATCGTTCATAAATCGTGTTACAGATTGAAACCTGGTGGTTATTTGCTTTACCCATTGTGTTTGCTTTGGGTTGGGTGGGTGCACGCTGGGACATGCGTTTAGAAAAACGCGAAGATGAAATTGAGCGCTTGGCTCAGCAAAAATCTACATTTAAAGGTTTGAACCTATTGCTCAATGAGGAGCCAGACAAGGCCATTGATGCTTTGGTACAAATTGCTAAATTAGATCCCGAGACCAGTGAGCTCCACTTTGCTTTAGGGAGTCTTTTTAGGCGTCGTGGCGAAACGGAGCGGGCCATTCGGGTTCATCAGCATTTGGCGAGTCGTGAGGACTTGCCTTCGCGTCATCGTGATCACGCTGCTTATGAGTTGGGCCGAGATTTTCTGAGGGCCGGTTTATTGGATCGTGCTGAAACATCGCTGAATCAAGTGAGTCCGCAGAGTAAATATGGCATACCGGCAAAAGAGAGTTTGCTGGAAATGTATCAAGTTGAAAAAGACTGGTCTAAAGCGATTGTGGCCTCGCAAGAGCTAGAAGTGTTGCAAGGTGTGGGGCGTCAAAAAGAGATTGCTCATTTCCATTGCGAGTTGGCAGAAGAAGCTTTGCGTCGTAAAGACTTGAGTCATGCAAATCAACATATTGTTGCAGCGATGCAAGCCATTCCTCAACATCCCCGCGCCATCATGCTTCAAGGTGATTGCTCATTGGCTCAAAATCAATTGACTCAAGCGATTGAGATTTGGTCATTGATTGCAAAAAATCATCCGGCGTATTTACATTTGGTGGCCAATCGTTGGATTGAGGCTCACCAGCAATTGGGATTGGTGCAACAGGGATTACAAGTCTTGATTGATGCCTTGCCAACTCAAGCAGGTGGTGAGTTACTTGATCTGACTTTTAAGCATGTCATGAACCTACAGGGTGTGCCACAGGCAGAAGCTTTGATGACTGAGGTGATGCGTCATACCCCAAGCTTAAGTGCTATGGCTTTGCGTGCTCAGGCTCGTCTAACCATGGCCGAAGTGGCTCAGAATGAAAAAGCCGCACAAGAATTTAAGGCGTCTTTAAACCTTCTGAAACAGCGAACCAATACTTTAGCTCGTTACACTTGTGGTAACTGTGGTTTTAGGGCCAGACGTTTTTATTGGCAATGTCCGGGATGCAATCATTGGGAATCTTATTCACCAAGACGTGGTGAAGGAGCTGCACCTTCAGGTCCTTCTATGTAATCCTGATATATTGAAGATAATTCAAAAGCTAAAAACTTCAAAAAATATACAAGAACACTTTTTAAAGATAAATCATCATGGACATTCATTTAACAGCTGCTGATATCCAAGCCTTCCGCAAGGCACGCTTATTGGTGGTGGGCGATGTGATGTTGGATCGTTATTGGTTTGGTGATACTGAAAGAATTTCTCCGGAGGCACCGGTTCCGGTGGTGTTGGTCAGCAAGGATGATGAGCGTTTAGGTGGTGCTGCCAACGTGGCTCGCAATGCTGCAAGTGTAGGTGCTCAGATTTCTATATTGGGCGTGGTGGGAGATGATGAGCCTGGCCGTCGTGTTGAAGCATTGTTAGACGCCCAAGGTGTTAAAAGTTATTTGCAGCGTGATCCTAATTTACCCACAACTGTGAAATTGCGCGTGGTGGCTCGTCAACAGCAATTAATACGTTTGGATTTTGAAAAAGCCCCAACCCATGAAGCACTTCTGAATAAGTTAGAGCAGTTTCAATCCTTATTAAGCCATGTCGATGCGGTCGTCTTCTCTGACTACGGTAAAGGCGGTTTAACTCACGTCACCCAAATGATTGAGGCTGCAAAAGCAGCGGGTAAGGTGGTCTTGGTTGATCCCAAGGGTGATGACTATAGTAAGTATCAGGCCGCTTCAATCATTACTCCCAATCGTTCAGAATTGCGTGAGGTGGTTGGACGCTGGAAAGATGAAGCTGATTTGACTGCGCGAGCCCAAGCATTAAGGGAGCAGTTAAAACTTAGCGCTTTGTTACTGACAAGGTCTGAAGAGGGTATGAGCTTGTTCACTGCTCAAGGTGTTGAGCATGTGAAAGCTCAGGCCAGAGAAGTTTTTGATGTTTCTGGTGCAGGAGACACTGTGATCGCAACTATGGCGGTGGCTATGGCGGCCGGATGGCCTGCTGCCAAAGCCATGCAGTTAGCCAATAAAGCGGGTGGTATTGTGGTTGGTAAATTGGGTACGGCAACTGTTTCATTAGAGGAATTGCAATGACATATATCGTCACCGGTGCAGCAGGTTTTATTGGCGCCAACATTGTTCAAGGCCTAAATGCTCGTGGCATTAAAAATATCATTGCTGTCGATGAGCTCAAGCCAGCGGATAAGTACCGAAACTTGGCCGATCTAGATATTGCTGATTATTTAGATAAGTCAGAGTTTATTGAGGCTTTTGCTAAGGGACATTTTGGCAAGGTGACTGCAGTCTTTCATGAGGGAGCTTGCTCGGACACCATGGAGACTGATGGTCAGTACATGATGGCCAACAACTATCGTTACTCAATCGACTTATTAGATATTTGCACTGAGCATCATGTTCCCTTTTTGTATGCTTCATCAGCAGCGACTTATGGTGGCTCAAGTGTATTTAAAGAAGACCGTCAATATGAGAAGCCTTTGAATGTTTATGGCTACTCTAAATTCTTATTTGATCAAGTGGTTCGCCAGCGCTGGAAAGATCAAACAACCACTGCTCAGGTAGTGGGCTTCCGTTATTTCAATGTGTATGGGCCAAGGGAATCGCATAAGGGTCGCATGGCTTCTGTGGCTTTTCATCATTACCATCAATTTTTAGCTGATCACTCAGTCAAGTTGTTTGGTGAATATGATGGCTATCAACAGGGGGAGCAAAAGCGTGACTTTGTTTCCGTTGAGGATGTGGTGAAAGTGAACTTATTCTTTCAAGACCATCCTGAAAAAAGTGGCATTTTTAATTTAGGTTCTGGTCGAGCTCAGCCATTTAATGATGTGGCCAAATCAGTGATCAACTCCATGAGAAAAATTCAAGGGCAACCGGAATTATCCCTGTCTGAGTTGGTTGATGAGCGTTTGATTGAGTATGTGTCATTTCCAGAGGCTTTAAAAGGTAAATATCAGTCTTTTACTCAAGCTGATTTAACAAATTTGAGAGCGGCTGGTTATGAATCTGACTTCTTGAGCGTAGAGCAGGGTGTCAGCAAATATATGACATGGCTGTCAGACAATTCTGATTTCCTTGCGCAACCCTTGTAAGCACTCAAATTCAGTCAACAGTCCTGACAAGTTCTCGTTAAAGAAAAGCTTCATCATTCGGTGAAGCTTTTTTACTTTAAGGAGCTCTTTATGTTGTTGAAATTCATTCAATCTATTATTCAGATCGTAGCGGCTGGTTTCTTGGGTCTTTTTATTGTGATGGGGAATGCTCATGCCAAAGTGGAGGTCAATTCAGCCGATCAAGCAGCACTTGAATCTGTTCGGGGTTTAGGACCTTCTAAAGCCAAAGCCATATTGCAAGAGCGCCAGAAAAATGGTCCCTTCAAATCTCCCACTGATTTACATTCTCGTGTCAAAGGCATTGGTGAGAAAACTGTGGAGCGTCTCATGCAAAATGGTTTGACCATTAATAGCAAGGGAATGGCGGCTAAAACTTCAGAAACTTCTTCTAAAAGAAGCTCTGCCAAAGAAAAAGAGGGTCAGCAAAAAGGCGCAGTCGAAAAAGCGCCTAGACAAAGCAGAAAAACCAAAGAAGAAAAGAAATCCAAAGAAGCTTCATAAATCCGCATCCGCTTGCATAAGCATATAAGCGATTGATCTATGACGACTATCAAAATACATTAAGATAGTCGTCATATGACAAGCGCTCGCCCAAACTATCCAACCATTGCCCAAACGGTGGGTCACACTCCATTGGTACGTTTACAACGTATTCCTGGGTCTGGCAATCAAGAACGAAACAATGTCATCTTGGGTAAATTGGAAGGCAATAACCCTGCTGGATCAGTGAAGGATCGTGCGGCGATGTCAATGTTCCTGCGGGCGCAAGAACGCGGTGACATTCGTCCTGGAGATACTTTGATTGAAGCCACCAGTGGTAATACAGGCATTGCTTTGGCGATGGTTGCTGCCATCTTGGGCTACAAGATGATTTTGGTTATGCCGGAAAATCAAAGTATTGAACGCCGTCAAAGTATGGCTGCTTATGGTGCTGAATTGGTTTTAACGCCTGCGACTGGTGGTATGGAATATGCCCGTGATTATGCGGAGCAACTGCAAAAAGAGGGCAAAGGCAAGATCCTCGATCAGTTCGGAAACAAAGACAACCCACTGGCCCACATCGAGTCAACTGGTCCTGAAATTTGGGATGACACTCAAGGTCAAGTGACTCACTTTGTGTCTGCCATGGGAACCACTGGCACGATTACTGGAGTCTCTATTTATCTGAAGTCTAAAAATGAGCACATCCAAATCATTGGTGCTCAGCCTGAGGATGGCTCGCAGATTCCGGGCATTCGTAAATGGTCTCCGGAGTACATCCCCAAAATTTATGCGGATGCCAAGGTCGATCGCATTGAATACGTGAGTCAAGCAGCGGCAGAAGATATGGCGCGTCGCCTCGCAAAAGAAGAAGGAATTTTTTGCGGAATCTCAGCAGCAGGTGCCTTGGTGGTGGCCTTAAGAATTGCTGAGCGCGTTGAAAACGCAACTATTGTTTTCATCATTTGTGATCGCGGTGATCGTTACTTATCGACGGGTGTGTTTCCGGCCTAAGTGACCAAACTGACTAGAGCACTAAAACACTAAGCGCTGTTTCAGTTTGCGTTGGCAGTCTTTTTGCTTGCGGTTTTACTGCTAGCTGATTCAGGAGTACTTTTCTTTTTGGCTTGTGGCTTGGACTTCTTGGCAGGTTTTTTAGCAACACTGGCAGGTTTCTCGCCGCGCAAAGCCTCTGCAAATTCTGCTACCGATTGAGCGTAGAAGAAACTTCGGTTGTAGTCACAAATGGCTAAGAAGTTTCTTAAGCCAATCACGTAATGGACATCGGTGCCGCCCGAGGTATTAGGGCTTGGAAGATCTACGATTAAGCTGGGAGTATCGCTTGGTAAATCCGTATCTTTTAGTAGGCCTTGATTAAGCAATTGACCCAGTTGAAGTTTGGCTTTAGGTTCACCGTCAGCGAGACTTTGAGCCACAGATAAAGCCTCTGAATGATTTTGAATCTCTAAATAAATGGGTTCATCTTTCACCCAGCCATGCATCTTTAAAAATTGACCCACGCTGGCAATCGCATCTTCGGGAGAGTTTCTTAAATCAATTTTTCCGTCTCGATTACCATCTGTGGCAAACCGACGAATACTGCCAGGCATAAATTGAGGTAAGCCAATTGCTCCAGCATAAGAACCTTTTTGATTCAAGCAGTTTTGAAACGCACGTTCTTTTTGATTGTCTGACCAGCAAAGTAAGATTAAATCTTCCAGTTGATTTTTAAAGAGGGTTTCTCTAGCAATTTTATTGGGAATGTTGGGGTAATCAAAACCTAAGGTGGTTAAGGTATCTTTTACTGAAAAATTGCCCATGTGACGACCATAGATGGTCTCAACGCCAATAATGGCCACAATGATTTCAGCAGGCACACCGGTTTCTTTAGAGGTCTTTTCTATAAAGCTGCGATGTTCTTTCCAGAATTTTTGACCTGCAGCTAAACGACGAGGTTCAACAAATCGACTTCTATAGACCTTCCAGTTTTTCTGAAAGCCTGGGGGAGGCGGCATGACCAACTTCTTAATAGAGGGTATGGTTTTAGTGCCTTCAAATGCTTTTTGTAATGAGCTCAAAGGAATTTGGTGGTCTTTACTAACTTTTTCTAAAAATGGCGCTAAGGAATCGGGCGTTTTTTCCTCATCAACCCATTCAACATTTGCAGACGTGTTGCCAGTAGGAGAGGTGGGATCAGTAGAGATGCTGGGTAAAGTAGAGCATCCAGAAATCACGCCAACTAAGCTCAAGATCAAGAAAATCATGAGCCAGCGAGGGGGGTGATTAAAGAGGGCTAATTGAGGCAACAATCGCGATTTCTTTCTTGTGTTTTCTGGGTGTCTGATGAACTCAGTGAATGCTTATGCAGATCAATGAATGGTCTTATTATCCACAGATTAATTCAAAATAATAGGGGTTGGAAAAAGTTCAGTCAGAAAGAATTAAGCAGATTAAAATCAGGGTATCCTTGAACGACTTATTTAAATAATTACTAAAGTAAGAGTCCTTATGAAAATTCTAGTGGCTGTTAAGCGCGTAGTAGATTACAACGTGAAAGTTCGCGTCAAATCTGATCAGTCAGGGGTTGATATTGCGAACGTCAAAATGAGCATGAACCCTTTTGATGAGATTGCGGTTGAAGAAGCGGTGCGAATCAAAGAAGCGGGGCTTGCGACAGAAATTGTGGCAGTCTCTTGCGGCGTGACTCAATGCCAAGAGACGCTACGCACTGCCATGGCGATTGGTGCTGATCGTGGCATTTTGGTAGAGACGGATGCTGAATTGCAACCCTTGGCTGTGGCAAAAATGCTCAAAGCCATTGTGGATAAAGAGCAAGCACAATTGATTATTTTAGGTAAGCAAGCCATTGATGATGACAGTAATCAAACGGGTCAAATGCTCGCGGCATTGCTTGATATTCCTCAAGCTACTTTTGCTTCAAAAGTTCAAATTGAAAACGGGCAAGCCATTGTGACCCGTGAAGTAGATGGTGGCTTAGAGACTTTAGCCATTCAGTTGCCTGCGGTGGTGACCACGGATTTGCGTTTGAATGAGCCACGTTACGTCACTTTGCCCAACATCATGAAGGCCAAGAAAAAGCCTTTGGATATTTGTAAGCCAGAAGATTTGGGCGTGGACCCCAGCCCTCGTTTAAAAACCATCCAAGTTCAAGAACCGCCTGTGCGCGGTGCTGGAGTGATGGTGGCTGATGTCAAAACATTGGTTGAAAAACTTAAAAATGAAGCGAAGGTGATTTAAATGAGCGCATTGGTCATTGCAGAACACGACAATCATTCTTTAAGAGCGGGTACGCTCAATACGGTTTCAGCAGCTCTTGCGTGCGGTCAAGAAGTTCACATTTTGGTAGCAGGTCACCAAGCCAGTGCCGCAGCAAAAGAGGCTGCGCAAGTCGCTGGCGTTAGCAAAGTCATACATGTGGATGCACCTCATTTAGAGCATCAATTGGGCGAAAGCTTGGCGGCACAAATTTTGACGATGGCTTCTTCATACAGTCATATCTTGGCGCCTGCAAGCGCTGTGGGTAAAAATACCTTGCCACGTGTGGCGGCAAAACTAGATGTGGCGCAAGTATCAGATATCACCAAAGTGGTCAGCCCTGACACCTTCCAAAGACCCATTTATGCGGGCAATGCCATTGCCACGGTGCAAACCACTGATGCCATCAAAGTCATCACAGTCAGAACCACTAATTTTGAACCTGTGGCCAGCACCGGTGGAAGTGCCTCAATCGAATCAATTGCAGCAGTTGCGGATGCAGGTCAATCAAAGTTTGTTTCCAAAGAAATCAACCAATCCGATCGCCCGGAATTAGGGGCTGCTCGAGTGATTGTGTCGGGCGGTCGTGGTTTGGGTTCTGCTGAGAAATATCAAGAGTTGCTAGAGCCTTTGGCCGATAAATTAGGCGCTGCTTTGGGAGCCTCTCGAGCTGCCGTTGATGCAGGTTACGTTCCCAATGACTATCAGGTGGGTCAAACTGGCAAGATTGTTGCGCCTCAACTGTATATTGCAGTGGGCATCTCGGGAGCCATCCAGCACTTGGCGGGTATGAAAGACTCAAAAGTGATTGTGGCCATTAATAAAGATGCTGACGCACCGATTTTCAGTGTGGCTGATTATGGCTTGGTCGCTGATTTGTTCACAGCAGTTCCAGAGCTCATTCAAGAGCTTGGTTGATTGCATGACTTTTGAAGCAAAAACTTCAAAGTAATCAGTCAAAAGTAACCAAAAAAAGCAATCGGTAAGACTAAAAGTTATCAGCTCGGTCATACGCTGAGCTGATAACAGTATTTATTGAGAAATCTTTTTGGCCGCCTCAAATTGACTGAGGAAGTGTTGTTCAAACGCTATCGCCAAGCCAATCATCAAAATGGCAGCGCCAATCATCAAAGAAGCAATCACGCACAAAATGACCAACCAACCAGACTGACTTTTTTGACCGCTGTTGGGATTAAATTGAGCATCCCATTTGTCATCTGGACGTAAACCAAACACAATGGTGGTTAGCCAACTAGCTTCTAAACTAATAAAGCCAGCGGCAGCCAAGATCCAACCTAGGGCTGAAGACATTTCACTGGCGCCTAGTAATTTCCAGCCCAAAATGCCAGCAAACAAACTGATCATTTGTAACCATGCCCATGGGCTTTTCAAACCTTTGAGATAAAAAACATTCAAACCCAAACCTGGGAAGAAGAGTCCAAGAGAGCAGAAGACGAGTTTATTTTTGTGCATGTTCAGATTGTATTGATTAATCACTCAAGTGCTTAGGCTTCATATTGACCGAGTTGAATGAAGGGAATTTAATTTTTAAGTGCAAAGCTTAAAACTTCCTGATCGCGGGTCATGATGAGCAAACGATCACCGTCCCTAACGATGGTCCGGTAGTCAGATAAATAATTGAGTAGCTTGTATTCCAGTTGATCTAAAGTGGGAGGGCAAGCTCTGCGCGTACTCGCAATTTTTTCCAAAATAAAGCCTCGTTCACCTGCCTGAACTTGAGCAGTAAAACGGTTGCATCCAGCAAAGCCACTCACGGTTTTGCCATCAGGTGAGAAATCTAGGGTGATTACAGCCTTATTTTCACCATATGGAATGGAGCGTTGACGTGTTTTTTGATCATTGGGGCTGGTGTAATGCCAGCGAATCAATTGCCACTGTGTTCCTGCCATATCCAAAATGGGCGGTGCATTCACGGCGCCACAAGGGGGCATTACTTGGGCGCAGCCTGTCAGAATTGAGCCAAGCAGGGCGCATAGGCTGAAAAATCGGGCTAGGGGTCGCAAAAAGAGTCTAAAAGGAGGCATGCTTGGCTTCAAATATTGGTCATCGATTGAATTCTGCGATAGAATACGGGGTTTATTTCAGCATTGTAAGGAAATCACATGGTCGTCATTCGACTCGCACGTGGCGGTTCTAAAAATCGTCCATTCTTTAGCATCGTTGCTACTGACAAACGCAATCGCCGTGACTCGAACTTTATCGAGCGCATCGGTTATTACAATCCAAGCGCAGTGGAAACTGAACAAGGTTTTCGCATTGCTCAGGATCGTTTGACTTACTGGCAAGGCGTTGGTGCTCAGTTGTCACCAACTGTTGCACGTTTGCTCAAGGGCGCTCCAAAAGCTTAAGCTAAGTCTAAGTCTTGATTGATGATGCTCGCATCATCAAAGTTTCATTTTCATTGAATCAAAGTGCGGAGGCTCAGATGAGCAATACGATGAGCCCTCCGTCTGATTTGATCTTAGTCGGACACATACTCGACGCCCAAGGGATTCGGGGCTTGGTGAAAATCAAACCTTATTCAAAAGAACCTGAGGCATTATTTTCTGCACCGCTTGTTTGGTTGGTCAAGCCACCTGCTTTGGCGGATAGCGCTCGCCCGTGGACTGTCAAAACATCTAAAGAGCACAGCGGTCAAATTCTTTTGGGTTTAGAAGGTGTTGCCGATCGTGATCAAGCCCAAGCCTTGAAAGGTCATGCGGTTTATGTCAGTCGCGCTGATTTTCCTGAGCAAGAGGGCAATAGTTATTACTGGGTGGATCTGATTGGTTTGCCAGTTGTTAACTTGCAAGGCCAGTCCTTGGGTGAGGTGGTTGACTTAATGGACAATGGTGCGCAATCTATTTTGTGTGTGCGTACGGAAGGTCAAAAAGAGGATCGCTTGATTCCTTTTATCGAGTCCATCATTCAGTCGGTCAACACCGATTCTCAAGACCCCAAGCGCCAAATTGTGGTGGATTGGCAGTTAGACTGGTAAATTCAAGCATGCGCTTTGATTTAATCACTCTTTTTCCAGAAATGTTCTCTGCCATCACTTCTTGGGGGGTGACAGGAAGGGCCTTTGAACAAGGTTTGGTGACCTTAAAGACCTGGAATCCCAGGGATTACACCTCCGATGCTCGCAGAACGGTGGATGATCGCGCCTATGGCGGCGGCCCCGGGATGGTCATGATGGCCAAGCCATTGGAAGATACTCTCAATGCGGTGGTGGCTGACCAAACAAAAACAGGGCAAAAAGCGGGCCCTGTGATTCTTTTATCACCCCAAGGCGAGCGCTTTAATCAAAAAAAAGCTAAATACATCAAAGATTTAGAGACTGTAACCCTATTATGTGGTCGTTACGAAGCGATTGATCAGCGATTGGTTGAGCGCCGGGTGGATGAAGAGCTTAGTTTGGGCGATTTTGTGGTCTCTGGCGGCGAAATTCCTGCCATGGCGGTCATGGATGCGGTCATCAGGCTGATTCCTGGAGCCCTTGGGGATGCTGATTCTGTGGAGCAGGATAGCTTTATGGACGGTCTTTTGGACTGTTATCACTACACCCGACCCGAAAATTATGAAAATTTATTGGTTCCGGACGTGCTTTTAGGCGGACATCACGCTAAAATAGCGGATTACCGTCGGCATCAATCTTTGGAGTTGACGTTAAAGCGGCGACCTGACTTAATTGTTCAGGCTCGTGAGCAAGGCTTGTTGAGTGCTGCAGATGAAGCTTATTTAGCAACACTGCAAAACAAAACAGGGTTTTAAACCGCATCCTCTACCAAGTCCATCAGTGATGGAATACAACGTTGGTACGATGCTATTGGAGTTGTTATGAACATTATTGAATCAATTGAGCAAGAAGAGATTGCTCGTTTAACCGCCAACAAAACAGTTCCTGTTTTTGCACCTGGCGACACAGTGGTTGTGAACGTGAACGTGGTTGAAGGTAACCGTAAACGTGTGCAGGCCTACGAAGGTGTAGTGATTGCAAAGCGCAACCGTGGTTTGAACTCAAGTTTCATCGTTCGCAAGATTTCATCTGGCGAAGGTATTGAGCGTACGTTCCAAACATATTCACCATTGATCGCTAGCATTGAAGTGAAGCGTCGCGGTGATGTGCGTCGTGCCAAGTTGTACTACTTGCGTGACCGTTCTGGTAAGTCAGCTCGTATTAAAGAGAAGCTACAGGCTCGTTCAAAAGAAGTCGCAGCGGAGTAAACCCTGTTCTTCTGGAGTGCTTGTAAATACTCACAGCATCAACTCAAAAAGGCAGCTTCGGCTGCCTTTTTGCTATCTAAATACTTGGGTTGCTTAAGCTCAAAATCTTAAAAAGTCTTTTTTCAAAAGACGCTCCAAATCATCCGTCACGAAGTATTTTTAATAATTCTATACACTAGAGAGATGTCGAGTTCAGCCAATCCTAGGAGTCGTGATCCTCAATTTGATCCAAGTGCTGTGCCCATTGTGGCCAGAGATAGTCATTTGCCAAGGTTGGCAGAGCACTTGTTCACTGAATCAGGATTGCGAGCTCGATTTCTAGAGGATAAGGCTTGGACTTGTGAAGTGACCGATGAAAACAGAGCTGCCTTATCGGGTCAGGGGGCGGCCTTGGCTGGTCGTGGTTCTGAACCCACTCCTGCAGCTGTGTTGATTGCTGTGGTGACTCATGCCGATCACTTGAGTATTCTGCTTACCCAACGCACGCAACATTTGCATGATCATCCAGGTCAAATTAGTTTTCCAGGTGGCCGATCTGATCCAGAAGACCCAACTCCTGAAGCAACTGCCTTGCGCGAAGCGCAAGAAGAAATTGGGTTGCCATCAGATCGAGTAGAGATTTTAGGGCGTTTGCCGAATTATTTGACCATCACAGGGTATCAAGTGACACCAGTGGTGAGTTTGGTAAGGCCAGGGCATTCTTATCAAGTGGATGAGTTTGAGGTCGCTGAAATTTTTGAAGTGCCTCTCAGTTTTTTAATGAACCCTCATCACCATGAGCATCGGTTGTGGGATAGTCCGCAAGGCTATCGTCGTTTTTATGCCATGCCTTACGAAAATAAGTTTATTTGGGGAGCAACAGCAGGTATGCTACGGAATCTTTATCACTTTTTACGAGCATGACATTTTTTTCAATTCTTTTTGCGCTCATTGCTGAGCAATACAAACCCGTTGAAAAAGATCACTGGGTCCGTCGATTATCTAATGCTTGGTTAGATTTGATTGTCAGAAACATTGATACCGGTGCTGAGCGCAGTGGCCGCCTTGCTTGCTTGTCTGCTTTCATTCCACCTGTTGTTTTGGTTTTGGCCGTACACATTATTTTGTTGGCTACACAACCTTTCTTGGCATTCTTGTGGAATATTTTCATCGTCTACTTGTTTTTGGGATTTAGACAATTCAGTCATCCGTTTACAGCGATTCATGAGGCTCTATTAGATCGTGATTTGGATACGGCACGTCGAGTGTTGGCCGAATGGCAAGGTGCTGGTGTCAACACTGAGACCATGAGTGAGTCAGAAGTGATTCGTCTGGCTCTTGAGCAAGCCATCATTGGGGCTCACCGTCATGTCTTTGCCCCGATTTTTTGGTTCATGTTGCCTTTTGGGCCGGCTGGTGTTGTGTTGTACCGTTTGGTCGATATGGCGGCCTCGCGTTGGCCTTCTCAGGCAAGCGCCTCGATGGGGCAGGCCGCCAGAAGCTTATTTCAAATCATTGATTGGATTCCGGTTCGTTTGACGGCCATTGGTTTTGCGATTGTGGGCAACTTTGAAGATGCCATTTATGGCTGGAGATACCACTTGCGTAAATGGTCTAATGAGTTAGATGCCGTCATTTTGGCTGCCGGCGCAGGTGCTTTGGGTGTTCGTTTGGGGTCACCATTGCCTGAACCAGACAGTGATGAAGCCTTGCGCATGGCTGAAGCGGGTGAGCCTCCAATTTACGATTTGGGCCAAGAAGCTTCAGTGAGAAGTTTGCGATCTGCTGTGGGATTGGTCTGGCGTGCTGTGATTCTGTGGCTCACACTGATACTGTTGATGACTATTTCAGTCTGGCTTGGATAGCATCCGCGTTGTGAGATTCGTGGCGCAACTGACGGAATAATTCAACTCGTTGTGCCGAGATGTTCCCCGCTTCAACTTGCGCCTGAATGACGCAGCCTGGTTCATCACCATGGCTGCAGTTATGAAACTTGCATTGGCCTAAGAAGGGTCTAAATTCAAGGAAAGCATGTTGCAATTGACTTTCAGATAGGTGAGCCAAGCCAAATTCCTGAAAACCAGGTGAGTCAATCAAAGCCCCTGCAAAAGAAGACGCCTGAGCAGTTTCACCAAAGTGCGGTAAATCGTAATAGCGACAAGCCGTGGTGGTATGTTTTCCACTGTCTAGTTTCTTGGAGTGCTCTTGAGTTTGCGCCGCCGCATCTGGAATCAATGCATTGAGCAGAGTAGATTTGCCCATGCCCGATTGCCCTACTAAAACCGATACTTTTCCTTGAACATGAGGCAGTAAAGCTGCGACTGAGGCGGGGTCATGTTTGACCGACATTTCATGCACGGGATATCCCATGGCGATGTAGGGTGCCAATAGTTTTCTTGCGGCAGGTAATTTATCGGGTAAATCGCATTTATTGAGGATGATGCGAGGAATGATGCCAGCAGTTTCTGCAGCAATCACGGCTCGACCTAATAAGTCGGGAGAAAAACCAGGTTCAGTAGCGAGCACAATCAAGATTTGATCAACATTGCTTGCTATCGATTTACTTTTGTAGGCATCTGAGCGATACAGTAAGTTTTTACGTTCACTGATTTTTTCAATCACGGCCTGATCGGGTCCTGTGACTTGAACTTCCAATACATCACCCACAGCACCTAAGTGCTGCTTTCCGCGCGAAGTGACTTGATACAGAGCTTTGGCATCAATTTCACCTTGCTTGACTGCTTCACTGTCATTGAGTGGTCTGGCCAAATAGTGTCGACCGTAAGAAGCAACCAAGAGGGCGTGGAATGATTTCATGAAGCCCTGACTTTAACTTGTAGCCAATTTTTGTAAATGCGCAATCCGCAAGGGTGCGGGTGGATGAGAGTCATAAAACTTTGAGTAAAGCGGGTCGGGCGTCAAAGTTGCGGCATTGTCTTGATACAGTTTGACCAAGGCAGTGATTAAGTCATGAGCTGATGATTTTTCTGCGGCGAAGGCATCTGCTTCATATTCATGTTTGCGTGAGCCCATGCTATTGAGAGGCGTTAAAAAGAACCCAAA